>JAPLTR010000957.1 GCA_026398065.1 Verrucomicrobiota bacterium
GCGCCGCACCGCCCCTCGATCGCAAACTTCTTCGGCCACATGGATATGGTACCCCGCGCCCTGCGCCTGGTTCGCCTCCACACAAGCTGCCTGCGTCCGGTCGATCAGCGTGTAACTTGCGTGCAGCCCGAACTTGCCGCCCTCAAGACGCGCCCCGAGTTCGAGGCCGCCAAGGCCCGCTATGTCGGCCCCAACGGCGAACTCACCGCGCTGATGAAGCAGATGGGCTCCGTGCCGAAGGAGCAGCGCCCCGCCCTGGGCAAGCTCATCAACGAAACCAAGACCCGCCTCCAGGCCCTGCTCGACGCCGCCCTCGCCCAGATCGAGGCCGCGGAACTCCAGGCCCAACTCGGGCCCGCGATCGATGCCACCCTGCCGTCACCCGACCTCGGCCCCGGCACCTACCACCCGCTCACCCTCGTCCGCGAGGAGATGTGCCGCATCCTCCGCAAGGTTGGCTTCACCGTCGCCGACGGCCCCGAGGTCGAGACCGAGTATTACTGCTTCGACGCCCTCAACACGCCCGCCGATCACCCCGCGCGCGATGCGCAGGACACGTTCTATCTCCCGGAGACCGCGAAGTTCGCCAACGTCTCCAAGAAGAACCCCGAGGAAAAATATCTCCTCCGCACGCACACCTCGTCCGTGCAGATCCGCACCATGCTCAAGGGCGCGCCGCCCATCCGCATCGTCTCGCCGGGCCGCGTCTACCGCCGCGACACCACCGATGCCACGCACTCGGCGAACTTCCACCAGCTCGAGTGCCTTTACGTCGACAAGAACGTCACCGTCCGCGACCTGAAGGCGCTGCTCGACTACATTTTCGCCTCCCTCCTCGGCAAGGACACCAAGACCCGTTTCCGTCCGCATTACTTCGGTTACACCGAGCCCAGCTTCGAGGTCGACCTGACCGCGACCCATCTGCCCAAGGTCAAGAAACCGTGGATCGAGATCGGCGGCTGCGGCATGGTCGATCCGACGGTGTTCGCCGATGTGGGCTACGACCCGGAGATCTGGAGTGGCTACGCCTTTGGCATGGGCCTCGAGCGCCTCGCGATGCTCCTCTACGGCATCGATGACATCCGCTACTTCTACCAAAACGATGTCCGCTTCCTGAAGCAGTTCGCGTAACCGCGATCACCGAAGTCGTTTCCCTTTGTTCAAAGCCCTTTGTTTCTAATTTTTCTGCTGTGAAAATTTCCCTGACCTGGCTCCGCGACTACATCGATCTCACCGCTTCGAACGACGAGATTGCCCGCGCCATCACCTTCCTCGGCTTTGAGGTCGAGGGCATCGTCAACACCGGCGCGCCGAAGCTGGATAACGTCGTCGTCGGCGAGATCCTCACGCGCACGAAAATCCCGAATCCCAAGAAGGAAATCTCCCTCTGCACGGTCGACGTCGGTCCGGCTGGCGGCGTAAAATCCATCGTGTGCGGCGCGCACAATTGCGATCCCGGCCGTCGGGTGCCTGTGGCGCTGCCCGGCGCGGTCCTCCCGGGCGATTTCAAGATCACGCAGTCGAAGAAATACGGTCACGAATCGCAGGGCATGATGTGTGCGGGCGACGAGATTGGCGTCGGCGGGGCCCACGACGGCCTGCTCATTCTTGAAGGTTCCCCGGCGCTCGGCACCCCGATCAACGAGGTCCTGCCGGCGGGTGACACCGTCTTCGACATCGAGATCACGCCCAACCGCCCCGACGCCCTCTCGCACCTCGGCATCGCCCGCGAGCTGGCCGCCTGGTTCAAGCTCCCGCTGGTCTACCCGCAGGAAAAATTCCGCGGCGCCATCGACGGTGCCCCGCGTCCCGACCTCCTCTCCTCCGTCCGCGTCGAGAGCCCCGAGGACTGCCCGCTGTACACCGCGTTCATCATCTCGGGCGTCAAGATCGGCCCGAGTCCTGCGTGGCTTCAGGCCCGCCTCAACGCCGTCGGCCTCCGCCCGATCAACAACGTCGTCGATGTCGGCAACTACGTGATGCTGGAGACCGGCCAGCCGCTCCACGCCTTCGACGCCAAGAAGCTCGGTGGCGCCCAGATCGTCGTCCGCCGCGCCGTGCTCGGCGAAAAACTCACCACCCTCGACGGCAAGGAGCGCGTGCTCACCCCGCAGATGCTCGTCATCGCCGACGCCACGAAGCCCGTCGTCATTGCCGGCATCATGGGCGGCGAAAATTCCGGCGTCAGCGCCGACACCACCGACCTCGTGCTCGAGTGCGCCTACTTCAAGCGCCAGTCCATCCGTGCGACCTCCAAGCGCCTTGGGCTCACCTCGGATTCCGCCTACCGCTACGAGCGCGGCGTCGACGTCCATGGCTCGCTCGAAGCGGCTTATCGCGCCATTGACCTCATCCTCGAGACCGCCGGGGGCAAGGTCGTCGGCCCCTCCTACAAGGTCGGCGGCGACGTGCCGTGGGAGCGTGAAATCATCGTCACGCACGACTACATCACCGAAAAACTCGGCTTCGACATCCCGGCGGCCGACATGCGCGCCGCCTTTGAGGCCTTGGAGTTCACCATCACCCGCGAGGAGCCCACCGAACACCCGCGCCGCGGTCCGGCGTGGACCGTCGGCATCCCGAGCTGGCGCGACGATCTCGACCGGCCCATCGATTTGGTCGAAGAAGTCCTCCGCCTCTACGGCACGGAGAAAATCCCCGCCGCCATCGTGTCGTCGCCCGGCCTGCTCGCCGACGATGATCCCATCGTGGTTTTCAACCGCCGTGTCACCGACTACCTCGTCGGCCACGATTTCCACGAGTGCGTCAACTACACCCTCCGGCCCGCGAAGGAGATCGCCACCTGGGTCTCCGCCACCGCCGCGCAGGAACTCGCCCTCGCCAATCCCTTCGTCGAGGACCAGTCGCACCTCCGCCCGACGCTCATCACGGGTCTGCTCGAGTCGCTGAAGCTCAACCAATCGCGCGGCGTCACGGTCTCGCGTCTGTGCGAGACCGGCCGCGTCTTCATCGAACGCAACGGCCAGAACGTCGAGTGCGCCACCGTCGGCTTCATCATCGCCGAGCCCGTGGGCCAGCGCTCGTGGTTGAAATCCACCCGCACCGCCAACGAGGATTTCTTCACCACGAAGCACCATGTCGCCGCCCTCGCGACCGCCGCCGGCATCGACTTCGCTCGCCAGCCGCTCGCGCCCATCACCGGTCCGTTCTTCGGCTGGCAGGAGGGTCACTCGGCCTCCGCGGGTGACATCGCGCACGGCTGGACCGCCCGCTTCGGCCTCCTGAGCCTTGCGATGGTCAAGGCCCTCGGTATCGAGGGCAAGGTCTACGCCGGCATCTTCGCGATCCTTCCGGAAAAGATCTCCGGCGACACGGCGCGCCGCCGCTACGCGGACTTCAGTCTGCTGCCGGCCGCACTGCGCGACATCGCGCTCGTGGTCGACGCGGCCACGCCGGCCTCCGAGGTTCAAAAGACTCTCGCGAAATTTGCCCGCGCCGCCGTCGGCAACGCCTTCGCGTTGGAGACCGTGAGCGCCTTCGACGTCTACACCGGTCCCGGCGTGCCCGAGGGGAAGAAGAGTCTGGCCTTCTCCCTCGTGTTCCGCTCCGCCGAGCGGACCCTCACCGACGACGAGGTCAACGTCGTCTTCCAAAAAGTGCAGGACGAAGTCGCCAAGACCACCGCCTGGCAGATCCGGAAATAACGCGTATGTCCTCCGCGCCCCTACTCGACATCGACCATGTCGCCAAGCTCGCCCGCCTCGCGCTCACGCCCGAGGAAAAGGCGAAGTTTTCTCAGCAGCTCGGCGACGTCCTCCACCACATCGAACAGCTCTCCAAGGTGGACGTCTCCGGCGTCGAGCCCACGGCCCACGCGTCGCCCGTCTTCAATGTCTGGGCCGACGACGTCGCGCAGGCCGGCCTCGCCGTGACCGACGCACTCCGCAACGCCCCTTCGCAGCGGGACAACATGGTGGCCGTTCCCAAGGTCGTTGAGTAACGCGCCCATGTCCTCCGAACTTTTCTACCGTTCCATCGCCGAGCTCGCTGCCGCGCTCGACGCGAAAAAACTCACCGCCGTCGAGCTGACGCAGGCCGTCATCGCACGGACCAAGGCCGTCGAGCCCCGGGTCCACGCCTTCAACTCGTTCGACGAGGCCGATGCCCTCGCGCAGGCCGCCGCCTCCGATGCACGCCGGGCCGCCGGTCAGTCCAGCGGGCCGCTCGAAGGTATTCCCATCGCGTTGAAAGACGTGATCGCCGTCACCGGTCAGCCGCTCACCGCGTCGAGCAAGATGCTGAAAAACTTCGTTTCGCCCTACGATGCGACCGTCACGACGAAGCTGAAAAAAGCCGGTGCCGTTCTCTGGGGCCGGCTCAACTGCGATGAGTTCGCGATGGGCTCCTCCACGGAAAATTCCGCCTTCGGCCCGACCGGCAATCCCTGGGACGTCACGCGCGTGCCCGGGGGCTCCTCCGGCGGCAGTTCCGCCGCGCTCGCCGCGGGCGAAGCCATTGCCACCCTCGGCTCTGACACCGGTGGCTCGATCCGTCAGCCCGCCGCGCTCTGCGGCGTCGTCGGCCTCAAGCCCACCTACGGCCTCGTGTCGCGTTACGGCCTCATCGCCTTCGCTTCATCGCTCGACCAGATCGGCCCCTTCGCGCGCACGGTCGAAGATGCCGCGATCGTGCTCGGCGCCATCGCAGGCCACGACGAACGCGACTCCACCTCCTTCAAAACAGACATCCCCGACTACCGCGCGGCACTCGCACAGCGCAAAGGCCCGTGGAAACTCGGCATCCCCAAGGAGTATTTCGCCGAGGGCCTCGATCCCGAGATCGGTGCCGCCGTCGAACAGGCGATCGCCTTCTACAAATCCCAGGGCTGCGAAATCCGCGAGGTCTCGCTGCCGCACACGAAATACTGCCTCGACACCTACTACGTGATCGCGACTGCCGAGGCCTCCTCGAACCTCGCGCGCTACGACGGCATCCGTTACGGCCACCGCTCCACCGCGGCGAAGGACGTCGTTGACCTCTACTTCCAGTCGCGCGCCGAGGGCTTCGGTCCCGAGGTGAAACGCCGCATCATCCTCGGTACGTACGTGCTGAGCTCCGGCTACTACGACGCCTACTACCTCCGGGCGCAAAAAGTCCGCACGCTCATCCGGCAGGATTTCCTCAACGCCTTCCGCGACGTCGACGCGCTCCTGACGCCGACTTCACCGGTCCCTGCGTTCAAGATCGGCGAGAAGGCCGACCCGCTGGCGATGTACCTCCTGGACATCTATACCATCGGCGTGAACCTCGCCGGCCTTCCCGGCCTGAGCATGCCCTGCGGCTTCACCAAGAGCGGACTCCCCATCGGCGCCCAGCTCATCGGCCAGCCTTTCCGCGAAGCCGACCTCCTCTCCATCGCCGCTGCCTACGAACAGGCGCACGACTGGACCAAAAAATTCCCGTCACTCTGATGAACTACGAAGCCGTCATCGGTCTGGAAGTCCACGTCCAGATCAAGACCCAGTCGAAGATGTTCACGCGCGTCGCCGCCGGCTACGGGCACGAGCCCAACACGCTGACCGACCCGGTCGTCCTCGCGCTGCCCGGCGCGCTCCCGGTGATGAACAAGGCCGCCCTCGACGCCATCATCAAGGCCGGCCTCCTCCTCGGCTGTGAGATCGCGCCCGTCTGCAAGTGGGACCGGAAAAACTATTTCTACCCCGACTCGCCAAAAAACTATCAGATTTCCCAATACGACCAGCCCATCTGCCTCGGCGGTGCGGTCGAGATCGAGCTGCCCGGCTCCGCCCGCAACCTCATGGGCGAGCACAAAAAGATCCCGCTCACCCGCATCCACCTCGAGGAGGACGTGGGCAAGCTGAACCACGGCGCCACCGATTCGCTCGTCGATTACAACCGCGCCGGCACGCCGCTGATGGAGATCGTCTCCGATCCCGCGATGCACACCGCCGAGGAGGCCTACGCCTACCTCACGTCCCTCCGGGCGACCATGATCTACGGCGGCATTTCCGACTGCGACATGGAGAAAGGCCAGCTTCGCTGCGATGCCAACATCTCGATCCGCCCGGTCGGGGCGACGCACCTGGGCACCAAGGTCGAACTCAAGAATCTCAACTCCATCTCGTTTGTCCGCGACGGCATCGAGCACGAGATCAGGCGCCAGATCGCCGTCGTCGAACGCGGCGGCACGCTTGTGCAGGAAACGCGCGACTACGACGGCCAGACCGGCACGTCCCAATCCCTCCGCTCAAAGGAGATGGCCCACGACTACCGCTATTTTCCGGATCCCGACCTGATGCCGGTGAAGGTGGACGAACCGTGGAAGGCCCGCCTCCGCGCCGAGTGCCCCGAGCTCCCCTTCGCGAAGCAACGGAGGTTCATCGAGCAGTACCAGCTGCCGTACACCCTCACCTCCGTCCTCGTCTGGGACCGCGCGCTCGCCGATTATTTCGAGAAAGCCGCCCAGCTCGCCGGTCCGGGCAAGGCCCAGGCCGTGGGCAACTGGATCGTCAACGACCTCCTCCGCGAGCTCTCCGCCGCGCACCTTTCGCTCGCCCAG
>JAPLTR010000779.1:0-34315 GCA_026398065.1 Verrucomicrobiota bacterium
GACATGGAGGCGGGGATCTTTTTCCAGCGCATCGAGTGGGTGCCGACCGGGGCGGCGGGCGTGGCGGAGCGCGAGGCGGCGGACTTCCTGGCGTTTGCGGCCTCGCTCGGGATGCAGGCGCGGGTGACGCTGTCGAGCCGGCGCGCGCGCATGGTGGTCCTCGTGTCGAAGGCGGACCACTGTTTCCACGACCTGATCCTCCGCTGGAAGGCCGGCGATTTCTCGGGCGACATCGTGGCCATCGCGGGCAACCACACCGACCTCGCCGAGGCGGCGCGCGGCTACGGCCTGCCCTTTCACCACATCCCGGTGACGGCGGAGACGAAGCCCGCGGCCGAGACCCGCCAGCTCGCGCTGCTCGCCGAACTGAACGCCGACCTCGTCGTGCTCGCGCGCTACATGCAGGTGCTGTCCGCGGATTTCCTCGAAAAGGTCGGCCGCCCGGTGATCTACATCCATCACTCGTTTCTCCCCGCCTTCGCCGGCGGCTAACCCTACCATCAGGCCCACGCCCGTGGCGTGAAACTCATTGGCGCGACGGCGCACTACGCCACGCGCGACCTCGACGAGGGCCCGATCATCAACCAGGACGTGGCCCGCGTGACGCACCGCCACGACGTGGACGATCTCATCCGCAAGGGCCGCGACCTCGAGAAAACCGTGCTCGCGCAGGCCGTGCGCTGGCACCTCGAGGGCCGCGTGCTCGTCTACGGCAACAAGACCGTGGTGTTCGACTGAGCGGAGCCCGTCCGAAGTCCTTGGGCCGCAGGGCCGAGATCCGGGGGACCCCACCCTGAAAACACGGGGATGGACACCGGCCCGGGGTTTTGCTTTTGTCCTCGGTTCCAAAGCCCAATCTCTCGCGCAATGACCACGCCCGCCAATCCTTCCTCCCCCAAAGCCGCCGGTGACGACCGCAAGCTCGTCTCCGTCGATGAGACCTACATTGCGCCCAGCTTTGAGGACAAGTTGCACCTGTTCTGGAAGAACAACGGGAACGCCGTCCTCATCCTCTGCGGCCTCGTCGTCGTCGGCATCCTCGCCAAGGGCGGCTGGGACTACCTCCAGAACCAGAAGGAACTCGACATCGAGAAGGCCTACGCCGCCGCCGCGAACTCCGACCAGCTCAAGGCGTTCGCCGCCGCCAACCCCGAGCACTCGCTCGCGGGCATCGCGCAGCTCCGCCTCGCCGACGAAGCCTACACGGCCGGCAAGGCCGCCGATGCGCTCGCCGGTTACGAGAAGGCCATCGCGGTCATCAAGACCGGCCCCCTCGCCGCGCGCGCCCAGCTCGGTCGCGCCCTCGCGAAGTCCCTGGCCGGCAAGACGGCCGATGCGGTGACCGATCTGAAGCAGATCGCCGGCGACACCAACCTCTTCAAGGGCGTGCGCGCCGAGGCCGCCTACGCCCTCACGAGCCTCGCTGCCGAGGCCGGCAATGGCGCCGACGTGCAGAAATATTCGACCCAGCGCGCGCTGATGCTGCGCGCCAGCGTGCCCGCCCCCGCGATGCCCTCCGGCAGCGCGCAGATCAAGATCCCGGGCGCGAAGTAAGGCGGTTCGATCCGTGCCGGCGAAAACCTTGGGGGCGTAACCGCCGCTCCCACTTTCGGAGCTGATGCGAGGTAGAGCGTCCGGCTTGCGGACGCCTTCGTTCGACCACCCCAAATGGCGTCTGCAAGACAGACGCCCTACGTTGCGATTGACGGCACGGCGTTGCTCAACGCACGACGATGCGCGCGGCCGCCACGTGATGCGCGCGGCCGACGTCGAGGCTCACGGTCGCGGACACCTCGCGTGGGGTTGCGCCGTTGCCGGTCGCGGGCGCGGCGGCGCCGAGTTTCTTCAGTTCCGCGAGCCAGGCCGGGCCGGTCAGCTCCAGCTCGAATTTCAGCACGCCGCCGTTGATCACGCCGAACTCCGTGGCGTTCGTGATGCGGAGTTTGCCGGCGGGGGTGGTCGCCTCGCCCGCGGCGGTGGGCCGGAATTCCGCCGTGGCGGCACCGAGTTGCACGCGGAAGGGCTGGTTGAAAATGGCATAGCCCTCGAAGGCGGTGACCGCGCCCTCCAGCCGCAGCGCGACGGTCTCGCGCCCGGGCGTGGCGCCGGGCTGCGCTTCGGCGCGGGTGAGGCGCACGGAGTGGAGCGCGGCGGGCTGGCCGAGGAAGGCCACGGCGGGCGAGCGGTCGACCCCGATCGTGTTGCGCGCGTGCACGACGAAGCGGGCGAACATCCCCTCGCGCATGTGCTCCGCGACGTGGCAGTGGTAGAGCCAGGTGCCGGGGTTGTCGGCGAGGAGGTCGGCGACCTTCATCGAGGCGGGGAGCAGCTCGACGACGTCGGTGCGGCGTCTCCCTTCTTCGGATACACGCATCCCGTGCCAGTGCGCCGTGTGCAGGTCCCGCTCGGAGCCGAGGGCGAACAGGTACCAGCGCGTGCGCTCGCCCTCGTTCATCTCGAGGCCGGGGAGGTTGCCGAACAGGCGGCCGTTGATCGCGTAGCGCGAACCCAGTTCGATGGCCTGCTGGGTCTCGGCCCAGGTCTGGCCCGCGGGGGCCGCGCCGGGGAGGCCCGCGTACTCGGCCGCCTCGAGGGCGGCCTCGTCGAGCCCGCTCTCGTCGAAGATCATGACGTCGAGGAACCACACGTAGGTGAAGGTTGCGCCCGGGGCGACCGCGGCGCCGCGCCCCGGCCCGGGCTGGTAGTAGGCGCCCTCGCTGTCCTTGTCGTACTTCACGCCGTGCGGGTGCATCGAGAGCGGTTCGGACGTGCGGTTGAGAAACGTGACCACGAGGTATTCGCCGACCACGCCCCGCAGCACGGGACCGAGGATGCCGAGACTCGGGGTGCCAAAGGCCCGCGCGCCAAACGTGGCGTCGGTGTAGGCCACGTAGCGGGTCTTGCCGGTCTGGCGGTTGGCGAGGACGGGCGGCGGCATGGGCAGGCCGCAGACCTCGTCCTTGCCGGCCGGCGCGTAGTCCCAGAGTTCGGACTCCGCGGCGATGAAGTAGCGATGGCTCCTGGCCGGGTCGGGCTTTTGCCCGAAGAACGTCCCGCCGCGGTCACCCGTCTCGACGGTCGTCGTGGGCCGGATGGGTGTGCGCTCGACCGGCGGTGCTGCGACGGGTTGGGCTGAGGCGGTGGCGGGGCCGGGGCCCAGCAGCCCGAGGGCGAGGGCTGCGCAGACCGCAGGGCGGGGGAGAGGCGGAAAAATCATGGAGTGCGGCGCGGTGTGGACATCGACGTGGTGTCTGACGGCGCAACCGCCGCCAGGCAGCCGGAAAAGTGCCGGTTTGCCGGGAATTCACAATGCCAGCCATGACCCGTCGCGTGGCACCGCCGGACCCGTGCCCGGGAAGGAGCTTCCGGGCGTAGGGCGGATCCGGATACGTCTGCGCGGCGGAGATCAGCCGCCCTCAGTGGCGCCAGCGACTTGATCCACTCGTGGGCAACCCTTGGCGAGCAAGACGAAGCTGCCCAGCAGGGTGCCGGCGATGAAGATGATCGTGAAGTAGGTCTTTGCGCGCCGGATCCGCCGGTCGCTGCGCGCGCGATGGCGCTGCTCCGCCCGGGAGGCGTCGTGGCGCGAAAGCTTTTCTCCGAGGGGATGGGAGGTAGAGCCCGGGGGGATGGCGTCCATTGGGTGGAAGGACCGATGAAATCCCCCTCGTGCACTGTCAATGGACGAGGGGGCAATTCGGTTGCGAATGACCTAGGGGCTCGGAGGCAGGGGGTTGCCCTACACGCCGGGGGAAGGTCCTCCGCGAGAGGTGAGAGCGCTCCCGGTCGGGCGTTGCGGTCGGTTGGGAGAAATCCTGGCGGGTCGCAGCGGGCCCAGGCGCACGCGGCGCAGCTGACAATGACCGGCGCCCGATCCCCCGGTGCCTGACGCAGGTCTGAGATGGACCTCTCGTGATGATCCAGAGGCGCGGGTGCCACGGGGCCATCGATCATGCCGCGGATGCCTTCGCCGTCACCGGGGGTCGGCCAGAATCAGTCTCAGCGCGACGGGCGTCGGGTTCGGCGCCCGCTGCGTTCTCAATTTCGATAAGTCCGTGCGGTGTGGACCACGTTCCTTCCCGCGCGCCGGCAGAATCGCTCAAGCGATGCTCGCCGGGGCGTAATTGAAGGAAAAATGGTCGGGGCGATAGGATTCGAACCTACGACCTCCTGGTCCCAAACCAGGCGCTCTACCAGGCTAAGCTACACCCCGAAGAGTCGAGAGAGGACGGGCGAAGCGGCGGCGTGTCAATGGCGGCGTGCGGCACGGGACGGACAGCGTGGGAGAGGGCGACGGCAAAGGGCAGGTTAGTTGCGTCGGGCAACGGGGTTGGGGACGCGGAGGGGAGGCGCGATTTTCGTTCAAGTAATCGCCCGGTTGGACCGATTTCTGCGAGGGCATTGTGAATAATCTCTGCTTGCCTCGCCCTCCGATAGTGCTTCTTGTTCCCCTTCACATTTCTATCCATGGATACCATTTCTCGCGAAAATAACAGCATGCTTCCCGTCGGCGGCATCGTCGTCGGCGTCATCGGCTTGCTGCTGGGTGGCATCGCCCTTCTGCAAATTCAGACGGTCAAGAAGACCCTCACTGAACACCAGCTGAAGGTCGACTTGGTGGATGGAATCAAGTCCCAGGCCGAGGCCGCTGCGGCCACGGCCGACAAGGCCGACAAGAATGTCACCGGCCTCCGTGGCGAGACCGTCAAGGCGTTCAATGACGTCGGTGAGGCCATCGGCCAGATCCGCGGCAGCATCGCCAAGATCGAGGATGGCCTGAAGAAACCCGCTCCCGTTGTCGAAACCAAGGGTGGCAAAAAAGGCGGCGGTCCCGTCGTCGCCGGTCCCGGCGAATACGTCGTCAAGGCGGGCGACACCGGCGTGAAGATCGCGAAGGCCAACGGCGTTTCGCTGTCTGACCTGCAGGCCGTCAATCCCGGCGTGAACTGGACCAAGCTCGCGGCCGGCAACAAGGTGAAGCTGCCCGCCAAGAAATAATTTTCGTCGCGCCCCGCGCGATTTTGAAATGCCTCCTCGCCCCGCGGCTCGGAGGCATTTTTGTTTTCTCTCCATGAGCACCCCCTCCGCCTCCGGCCCTGCGCGCTGGGCACGACTCGGCCAGACCACGCAGGCGACCACCCGCGTGCTCGATCTCCTGAGCGTGCGCTACCGCCATCCGGTGCGCGGCACGGAGAAAAGTTTCGTCGTCGTGCATCCGTCGGACTGGTGCAACGTCCTCGCACTCACCCCGGATGGCCGGCTAGTGCTGGTGCGGCAGTTTCGTTTCGGGATCGACGAGTTTTCCCTGGAGATTCCGGGCGGCGTGATGGAGGCGGGCGAGGACCCCGTTGAGGCGGGCCTGCGGGAACTGCGCGAGGAGACCGGCTACACCGGGCAACGCGCGCGGCTGCTCGGCAGCGTCCATCCCAATCCCGCGATCCAGTCCAACCGCTGCCACTTCGTGCTCGTCGAGGAGGCCGTGCAATCCGCCCCGCTGGAGTGGGATCCGGACGAGGAGATCGCGGTCACCACGGTGCCGGTGGACGAGGTGCTCGCGCACGCGCGCGCCGGGGGCATCACGCATGCGCTCGTGCTCAACGCGCTGTTCCTCTTCGAGCCCCACTGGCGCGCGCGGTCGGGACTCTCTGGGCCGGTCGTTTGACTTAGCCTGGCGCCGCGTTTATCTGACCGCTTCCACCACGATGTCCGTCCCCACTTTTGCCAACTCCCCTGAGACCCTCGGTTCTGCGCCCGCGGGGTTTGTGCCGGTGCCGTTGGAGCAGGAAGTGCGGAAGATCTACGACCGCAGCCCGCTCTATCGCCAGCGCTTCCCGTTGCACGCGGAGCCCTTGCAGTGGTCGTGCTACCGCGAGATCCCGGCGCTCTCGAAAAAGGAGATCGTCGAGCGTGGGCACCAGGCCTTCTTCGCGGACTACGCGGTGATCGAGCGCGGCCTGACCGACCGGAAATTCGAGTACGAGAGCACCGGCGGCACCACGCAGTCGCCGATGACCGTGATCATGGAAGAAGGCTGGTGGAATGCGCAGACCGAGCGCGCCTACCGCGCCTCGCCCATCCTGCGCCAGTTTGCGGGCCGCCAGTACCGCAAGTGCGTCCTCGCCCCCGTCGGCTGCTCGAGCAATCTCTGTCCCTACGAGGATCATCCGTTTCCGCACCGCTACTTCGACGGCGTGGTTTACCTCAATCTCTCGAGCGACCCCTTTGCCTTCCCCGAAGGCGAGTGGGATCGCATCGTGCGCGAGCTGCAGGCCACGAAGCCCGAGGTGATCGAGGGCGAGCCCGTGTACCTTTCCCTCCTCGCCCGCGCGGCGAAGAAGCGCGGCGTGACGGTCCCGAGCGTGAAGGCCGTGATCCTCACGTACGGCAAGGCCAGCACCCAGCACGGGAAGCGCATCGCGGAGGTGTTCCCCGCGGCCCAGGTCGATCTCTACGGCTCGACCGAGGCCGGCTACCTGTTCGTCGGCGAGGCGTTTAAGGACAATTCCCAGTTGATCGACGCCAACGCCTTCATCGAGCTCGTGCCGTGGCGCGCGGACCTGCCCGACGTCTTTCAGATCTACGTGACGACGCGCGACCGCGAGGCGATGCCCCTGCTGCGCTACCACACCGGGGACATCGTCCAGAAGTTTCCGACCGGCTTCCGCCTGCTCGGCCGCGAGGGCAACCTCTACTTCCGCGGCGACGGGTCGCTGGTGTCGCCGACCGATGTCGATGCGGCGCTGCCGGCCAGCTTCACCTGCTGGCATTACTCGCTGGTCCAGACGAGCGAGACACGCTGGGATTTTCACTACGTGGCCGACGAGACCGCGAACCACCGCGAGGTCGAGGGTGCGCTCGCCCGCCTGATCGGGGGCGGCGCCCGCGTCGCCGCCTTCCGGCGCAAGTTCATCGCGCCGGCCGCGAGCGGCAAGTTCGCCCTGCTCAAGCCCTTGGCCCGCTAAGGTGGTAGGGACGTCTCTCCGAGACGTCCGCGGGGACCGGCGTGGCAGGCAACCCGCGTGGAGGACGCCTCGGAGAGGCGTCCCTACCGCATCCCCGGCCCGTCGGCGGCCGAAGGGCCCTAATGGCTTCGGCCGCCGCCCTGTGTCCGCCTTCTAAAAAAGGTTAGACTCGCTAATTGTGCGTGCGTTGGGGCAGGCACCCCTTTACTTCGTCGGGCTGGTATTCGATTTTTATCCCGCCTTGCCCCTCATTCCCACCAGCGCTTTTTTGCGATGAACCTCGTTGGCTCCTTCTTTCTCTCCACCATTGGACGAAAAATCATCATGGCCCTCACCGGCGTGATTTTGATCGGTTTTGTCGTCGGCCATCTGGTGGGCAACCTCCAGATCTTCTCCGCGCCGGACAAGATCAACGGCTACGCCCACTTCCTCCAGTCGCTCGGGCCGCTCCTCTGGCTCGTTCGCCTCGGCCTCCTGGCCTGCGTGGGCCTGCACATCTGGGCCGCCGCCGCGCTCACGCTGGATAACAACCGCGCCCGCACCACGCCCTACGGTTTCAAGCACACCATCCAGGCCACGCTGGCCTCCCGCGCGATGCGCTGGACCGGCTTCGTGGTCCTCGCGTTTCTGATCTATCACCTCGCCCACTTCACCGTGGGTGCGGCGCAGGCCAAGACCTTCAAGACCAACCTCGCCGAGTACACGATGACGGGCGAATACCACATCGCGGGCGTCCCGGTCGTGGCCGCCGGCGCCAAGGTCCATGACGTGCACAGCATGGTGATCCTCGGTTTCCAGAGTCCCGTCGTCTCGCTCTTCTACATCATCGCGGTCGGCCTGCTCGCAATGCACATCCTGCACGGCTTCGACAGCATGTTCCAGACGCTCGGTCTGCGGTCGAATAAGTGGTCCGGCGCCCTTCGCGCGGTCTCCATCGCCCTCTGTCTCGCGTACTTCGTCGGCAACCTCGCCATCCCCGGCGCGGTGCTCGCCGGGAAACTCCAGCCCCGTTCCGAAGTCCGCGCCGCCGCTCAACGCTAAACCTTTCGCCTCCCCACGCCATGGCCACCCTCGACTCCAAAATTCCGTCCGGCCCGCTCGCTGACAAGTGGCGCAAGCACAAGGCGGAGATCAAGCTCGTCAATCCCGCCAACAAGCGCAAATACGAGGTCATCGTCGTCGGCGCCGGCCTCGCGGGCGCCTCGGCCGCCGCCACCCTCGCGGACCTCGGCTACAAGGTGAAGAATTTCGTCTTCCACGACAGCCCCCGTCGCGCGCACTCCATCGCCGCGCAGGGCGGCATCAACGCCGCGAAGAACTACCAGAACGACGGCGACAGCGTGCACCGCCTCTTCTACGACACCCTCAAGGGCGGCGACTACCGCGCCCGCGAGGCCAATGTCCACCGTCTCGCCGAGGTCTCCGCCAACATCATCGACCAGTGCGTCGCGCAGGGCGTGCCCTTCGCCCGCGAATACGGCGGCCTCCTCGCCAACCGCTCCTTCGGCGGCGCGCAGGTCTCGCGCACCTTCTACGCCCGCGGCCAGACCGGCCAGCAGCTCCTCCTCGGCGCCTATTCCGCGCTCTCCCGCATGGTCGGCGCCGGTGCCGTCCAGCTTCACACCAATTCCGAGATGCTCGATCTCGTGATCGTCGGCGGCCAGGCCAAGGGCATCATCGTCCGCGACCTCATCACGGGCGCGATCACCCGCCACGCGGCCGACGCCGTCGTGCTCGCCACCGGCGGCTACGGCAACGTCTTCAACCTCTCCACCTACGCGCGCGGCTCCAACGCCACCGCCATCTGGCGCGCCTACAAGCGCGGCGCCTGCTTCGCCAACCCCTGCGTCACGCAGATCCACCCGACGGGCATCCCGGTGAGCGGCGACTACCAGTCGAAGCTCACCCTCATGTCCGAGTCGCTCCGCAACGACGGCCGCATCTGGGTGCCGAAGAAGGTCGGCGACAAGCGTCCCGCGGCCGACATCCCCGAGGACGAGCGCGACTACTACCTCGAGCGCATGTATCCGAGTTTTGGTAACCTCGCCCCCCGCGACATCGCCTCCCGCGCCGCCAAGCGCGTGTGCGACGAGGGCCGCGGCGTCGGTGAGACCGGCCTCGGCGTCTACCTCGACTTCGCCGAGTCCATCAAGCGCCTCGGCGAGGCCGGCGTGCGCGAGCGCTACGGCAACCTCTTCGACATCTACCACGAGATCACCGCCGAGAGCGCCTACAAGGCCCCGATGCGCATCTACCCGGCCGTGCACTACACCATGGGCGGCCTCTGGGTGGACTACAATTTGATGTCCAACATCCCCGGCCTCTTCGTGCTGGGCGAGGCCAACTTCTCCGACCACGGCGCCAACCGCCTCGGCGCCTCCGCGCTGATGCAGGGCCTGGCCGACGGCTACTTTGTCATCCCGTACACCATCGGCGACTACCTCGCGGGCCAGAAGCCCGGCTCCCGCCCGAGCCCGGACGGCGCCGAGTTCAAGGCCGCCGAGGCCAGCGTCACCGGCCTCACCGCGAAGCTCCTCGCCACGAAGGGCAAGCAGCCCGTCAGCTACTTCCACAAGAAGCTCGGCAAGGCGATGTGGGACGGCTGCGGCATGGCCCGCACCAAGGCCGGCCTCGAAAAGGCCCTCCGCGACATCCCCGCGATCCGCGAGGAGTTCCACGCCAACGTCCTCGTCCCCGGCTCCGCCGACACCCTCAACCAGTCGCTCGAGCAGGCCGGCCGCGTGTCGGACTTCCTCGAACTCGGCGAACTCATGTGCCGCGACGCGCTCACCCGCGAGGAGAGCTGCGGCGGCCACTTCCGCGAGGAGTACCAGTATCCGGATGGTGAATGCAAACGCGACGACGAGAAGTTCGGCCACGCCGCCGCCTGGGAGTTCCAGGGCGAGGGCAAGACCCCCCTCCGCAACGTCGAGCCGCTCAACTACGAGTTCACCAAGATGAGCGTCCGCAATTACAAATAAGGCCCCAATCTTCACCCGCCATGGTCGCTGTCCCCTCCACCGCTCCCCTTAACGTCACCCTCCGCGTCTGGCGCCAGGCCGGCCCGAACCAGCCCGGCAAGTTCGTCGAATACACGGCGAAGGGCTGCAGCCCGAACATGTCCTTCCTCGAGATGCTCGACGTCGTGAACGACGAGCTCACGCTGAAGGGCGAGGAGCCCATCGCGTTTGCGCACGACTGCCGCGAGGGCATCTGCGGCACCTGCTCCTGCACGATCAACGGCAAGCCGCACGGCCCGGGCAAGGCGATCGCCACCTGCCAGACCTACATGCGCAGCTTCAAGGACGGCGAGACCATCGTGGTCGAGCCCTTCCGCGCCGCCGCCTTCCCGATCGTCAAGGACCTGATCACCGACCGCACCGCCTTCGAGAAGATCCAGCAGGCCGGCGGCTTCATCACCGCCCGCGCCGGCTCCGCGCCGGACGCCAACTGCCTCCCGATCCCGAAGGGCGATGCCGACCGCGCGATGGACGCGGCGCAGTGCATCGGCTGCGGCGCGTGCGTCGCCGCCTGCAAAAACGCGAGCGCCATGCTCTTCGTCGCCGCCAAGGTCTCGCACCTCGGCCTTCTCCCGCAGGGCCAGGCCGAGCGCGACCGCCGCGTATTGGCCATGGTCACGACGATGGACGAGCAGGGCTTCGGCAGCTGCACCAACCAGTACGAGTGCAGCGCCGCGTGCCCGAAGACGATCAGCCACGATTTCATCGCCCGCCTCAACCGCGACTACCTCGCCGCGAGCCTCCGCAGCGCCTTCAAGCCCGAGGCCGCCAGCTCCGAGGGCGGCGGCGCCTGAGATTTTGTTTCCCGCCCCCGCCTGAGGCGGGGCGGGAGGCTGGTCGCATTCACGCGGGGCCGGACGACGCCCGGAACGTGGCCAGCTCCGGGCGGCCTTGCTCCGCCGGGCGCTGAAGGGGTCCTCCCTGCGTCATCGTGCTTTCTGCCATTGCGGTCGGGGGGCGTTGCGATGAATTGAACGCCCGAATGGAGCCACGTGAACCGAGGCACCCGCCCTATCTGGCTCCCCTCGATGGCCTCCGAGCGGTCGCCATCCTGGCCGTGCTGCTCTTCCATGTCTGGCCTGCCGCGCTCCGCGGGGGATTCGTCGGCGTCGACGTCTTCTTCGTGCTCTCGGGGTATCTGATCGCTGCGCTGATCCGGCGCGATCTGGAGACGGGGGAGTTCTCCCTCAAGGCGTTCTACCTGCGGCGGATTCAACGCCTGCTGCCCAACGCGATGGCGACGATCCTGGGCGTCCTGGTCCTTTGGTCGCTGTTCCTGCCTCCGAATGCCGCGGTTCAGCCGGGGATCCACGGGCTTTGGACCCTGGCGAACCTCTCGAACCTTTACGTCTGGAAAAATCTGGGTGGCTACTGGGGCAGCACGGCCGAGTGGGCGCCGCTGACGCACTTTTGGTCCCTGGGGGTGGAGGAGCAGTTCTATCTGGTCTTTCCGGGCGCCCTGGTGTGGCTGTCCCGGGTCCGGCCCCGTCAGGCGGGGTTCTGGCTGGTGGTCGCCACGGTGGGCAGTTTCGGGCTCTGCCTGTATGGCACCTACGCCTATCCCACGGCGACATTCTACCTGATGCCGACCCGGGTTTGGGAACTGCTGCTCGGAGCGCTCCTTGCGGTCCACCGCCCACCCTTTGGCCAAGCGGAAACACCGCGGGCCCGGTTGGGCGCGGGGGCCCGGGAGGTGGTCGGGTGGACCGGGCTCATGATGATTGCGGCCGGTTGTCTGCTCATCGGCGAAGGCAGCCGTTTCCCGGGGCTGGTGGTGCTCGCCCCGGTGGTGGGCACGGTGCTCGTCCTGCTCTCGGTCGCGGACGGGGAGACCCGGGTGTCGCGGCTCCTCTCGGCCCCGGTGATGGTGGGAACGGGGAAACTCTCCTACTCCGTCTATTTGTGGCACTGGCCGCTGATTATTTTCGGCCGGCTGCAGGCGGAGTTCCATGGACTGCCTCCGCTGGCCGGGGCGGCGGCCGGGGGCGCGGGCGGTGTCCTGCTGGCGTGGGCCGCCTACGTGGGGATCGAGCGGCCCCTGCGGGTCCGGGCGCCCGGACGCTCCTGGCGGCTGGCGACGATTGTCGGCGGATTCCTCCTGGCGGCGCTCGGTTGCGGGCTCAGTGCGGTCCGCCGCACGGACGCCGACCCGGGCCACCGGTTCGATACGCCCACCAGTTCCCTGGCGTTCTACGATGTGGCGCGCCGCCCGGCGCCGCCCGATTTCTCCCGCGGAGAGGTTCTCGCGCCCGCGGGCGCCGACTTTCCGCCCGAAGGTCTTTGGCGGACGGGCGGGATTGTTCATCTCCACGGGGGCGGCCGGCCCAGCGTGGTGGTGCTGGGCAGTTCCCAGGCGATGATGTATTCCAGGCTTGTGGACGACCTCTGTCGTGAGCGGGGCCTGTCGGTCGCCTTCTTCGGCGCCAGCTGGGCGACGCCCGCCTTTTTCGACGCCGCGGTCAACCCGGGCTTTCCCTCGCGACGCGAGGCACGCGAGTTCGATCAGGCGCGGAGAAAGTATCTGGCGGAGTGGCGGCCCGAGGTTGTCATCGTGGCCGATCTCTGGGGCAAATTCGTGGAATCGCGCGAATTCGAGGGGAAATTTCGCTCCTTCCTGAGCGAGGTGGCGCCCCAGGCCCGGCGGGTGCTTTTTGTCGCCGAGATTCCCTTTCTGGATCTGCCGGGCAACCTCAGCGTGCGGGGGTATGTTGCCTGGCGCATGGACGGGCAGGAGGGCCTGCCCGCTTTGTTGCCGGACGCGGGCGAACGTTTTCGGAACGAGGCCGTTCGCCGGGCGGAGGGGTTCGTCGGGGATTTCCCCAATCTGCGCGTCATCCGGGCGGACCGCCCCTTCTATCAGCGGGACGGATCGATTCGCTACTCGGCGGGCCGCAATTTCTTCTATCTCGACCGCAACCATCTGACCGACATCGGTGCCGAGGAGGTCCGCGGTTTGTTCCGGGCGGCGATCGCCGAGGCCCAGGCGGCTTCCCTGTCCCGGTAGCGCCGGACGCTGCGGGCGGTCCGCGATTGCGGGCGCCTGTAACTTTTCGCGGTCTGCCGTGTTTTCAGGACATCAACCCAATGTCCGCCATGAAAACATCCGCTCTCCTCTCCGCCGCTTCCGTCGCCGCCGTTGCCGCCGTGGTCCTGACCGCCACCAGCTTTGAAGCTGCCATCTCGGTGCTGTGCGCCGCCGGCTTCCTCGCCATCGCCATCCGCGACTACGCGTACACGCCCCGCTTCCGGCCCGCCGCGCCCGCCCTCCTCCTCGCGGGCACGCCCCGGGGCGAACGACTTGGTCTGGCAGCCTGATCCCTGCCGGGCCTCACTGGAAGAAGCGGCCTCTGCGCCTCCGGGCGTGGGGGCCGCTTTTTTTTGTGGCTCAAAACACCGACAGCGCCTTGGCGCTCTCGACGAGCACCCAGGCCGCGCCGCCGGCGAGGCCGAGCGCGAACACGTTCCGCACGAACTTCCGCCCGCGCAAAACCGTATCGAGGAAGTTCGGATCGAGCTTCGTCCGGTTGCTCTGGCCGATGAAACTCGCGAACCGCGGATCCCGGAAACGTCCGCGCGTGTCGTTCCTCAGCCCGAAGCGGAGGGCCGGACGATGGCAGAAGTTGAGCAACACTCGGAACACAGCGCGCATCACGGAATTTTGATATCGTTCTTTCAAGGGGAAACTTAATAGCCTCCCATTTTTAGCGCCTTTTTTTCCCAATCCTTTACCGACCATGCACCACTTCCAGTACTCCGGCCACAACCTGAATTGCGAGTCCGTCGACCTCGCCGCCGTCGCCAAGCTCTACGGCACCCCCACCTACGTTTACAGCGCGGCCACGATGGCCGACAACTACACCCGCCTCGCCCGCGGCCTCGCCGGCCTCGATGTCCAGCTCTGCTTCGCGATGAAGGCCAACTCGAACATCGCGATCCTCCGCCACTTCGCCAACCTCGGCGCCGGCTTCGACCTCGTGAGCGGCGGCGAGATCCGCCGCGTCCTCGCCGCCGGCTCCAACGTGAAGACCAGCGTCTTCGCCGGCGTCGGCAAGACCGAGGCCGAGATCAAGCTCGCCCTCCAGAACGACATCTTCGCCTTCCACGTCGAGAGCGAGCCCGAGCTCGCCCGCATCAACCACGTCGCCGGCACCCTCGGCGTCCGGGCCCCCATCGCCATCCGCATCAACCCCGATGTCGACGCGCACACGCACGCCAAGATCACGACCGGCAAGAGCGGCAACAAGTTTGGCATCCCGCTCAAGCACGCCGCCGCCGCCTACGAGGCCGCCTCGAAGTACCCGCACATCCAGATCAAGGGCGTGCAGATGCACATCGGTTCGCAGCTCACCTCCGTCGCGCCCTTCGTCGAGGCCGTCGAGAAGGTCGCGCCCTTCGTCGCCGAGCTGAAGGCCCAGTACGGCATCACCTATTTCTCCATCGGCGGCGGCATGGGCATCATCTACAAGGACGCCCTCGCCTCCGGCGAACAGGCCTGGTGGGACGCGCAGCCCGCCGACCAGCGTCCGCTCACGCCCGAGTCCTACGGCGCCGCCCTCGTGCCGCTCCTCCAGCCCCTCGGCCTCAAGATCCTCCTCGAGCACGGCCGCTTCATGGTCGGCAACGCCGGCGTCCTCCTCTCGCGCGTCGAGCACCTCAAGCGCGGCGCCGGGAAGAACTTCCTGATCGTCGACGCCGCGATGAACGACCTCGTCCGCCCCGCGATGTACGACAGCTACCACGAGATCGTCCCCCTCCACCGCGACTCCTCCCGCCGCGCCCTCGTGGCCGACATCGTCGGCCCGATCTGCGAGAGCGGCGACTGCTTCGCCAAGGACCGCCAGCTCCAGGAGGTCGGCGAGGGCGAGCTCGTCGCCTTCATGAGCGCCGGCGCCTACGGTTACGCGATGGCCAACCGCTACAACACCCGTGCGATGGCCGCCGAGGTCCTCGTGAAGGGCAGCGCCTTCGAGCTGATCAACGCCCGCGAGACCTTCGAGCAGATGATCGCCAACGAAAAGATCCCGGCGTTTCTGAAGTAAAAGCCGGTGGCCGCGAAGTCGGGTAGCCGCGAGCGTGAGCGAGTGGACGCAGGGAGTAGCTACGATCGCCAGCGAGTGGATCGGGCGCCCGGCACTCCCTCGCCCTTGCGAGCGGTGCCGCGCGCAGGGACGTCGCTCGTGGACGCACCTTTTTCGTGAAGAGACGGTCCACTGGTAGCCGCGAGCGTGAGCGAGTGGAGGGAGCGAACGCTGACCACTCGCTCACGCTCGCGGCTACCAGACCGTCCCGCCCCATCCGCGCCTCGTCCGTTCCCCGCCCGCCAAAAAATATCCGTGCGCATCCGCGCCCGGCCGTGATTAATTATTCGCCATGAATTTCGTCGTCGTTGGAGCCGGGGCCTGGGGCACGGCGTTTGCGCTGCATCTTGCGCGCGGCGGACACGCCGTCGTGCTCGCGCCGCGCCGCGCGGAGCAGGCCGCCGCGCTCGCCGCGTCGCGCGTCAATGCCGACTACCTGCCCGGCATCCCGCTGGCGCCGTCCGTCGTCGTCTCGGCCGATCTCCCCGCGGCCCTGGCCGACGCCGAGGTCGTGATGCTCGCCTGCCCGACGCAGGCCCTCCGCGAGACCTGCGGCCGCGTGCGCGCCGCGCTGCCGCCCGCCCCGCGGATCAAGCTCGTCCTGAGTCTCGCCAAGGGCCTCGAACTCGGCACCCACCTCCGGCCCTCCGAGGTGATCGTCGAGTCCCTGCCCGGCCTGCTCGTCGGCTCGCTCACCGGTCCCACCAACGCCGGCGAGGTCGCGCGCGGCCTGCCCGCCGCGATGGTCCTCGCGGCGACGGCCAACCCGCCCGCCGTGGGCGAGGTCCAGGCCGCCATCAGCGGCCCGACGCTGCGCGTTTACACCAGCGGCGATCTCCCGGGCGTGGAATTCGGCGGCTGCCTGAAAAACATCTACGCCATCGCCGCCGGCTGCTGCGACGGCCTGAAGCTCGGCGACAACACCAAGGCCGCGCTCCTCACCCGCGCGCTCGCCGAGATGGTGCGCGTGGGCGAGGCGCTCGGCGCGCGCGCGGAGACGTTCTACGGCCTGAGCGGCTTCGGCGACCTCGTCGCCACGTGCCATGGCGGCTGGAGCCGCAACCGCGAGTTCGGCCTGCGCCTCGGCGAAGGCGCGACCGTCGCCTCGCTGCTGGCGCACCGCAAGACCGTGGTCGAGGGCCACAAGACCGCGGAGAGCTTCGCCGAGCTGTGCGCCGCGAAAGGCATCGACGCGCCGATCTTGGGCGAGGTGCACGCGATCCTCTTCGCCGGCAAGCAGCCCGCCGCCGCCCTCTCCGCCCTGATGACCCGCGGCCTGAAGCGCGAGTGAGCGGCGCGAGTCGGAGGAACGATGCCAAGGCGGGTTCTGGGAAACGGAATTTTTAACCGCGGATTGCGCGGATGGCGCGGATGACTGATTCGTGATTCGTTTCTGTATCCGCGAAATCGGCGTAATCCGCGGTCAAAACGGATCGGAATTTTTGGCCACGGATTACACGGATGGCACGGATGCCCAATCCATGAAAACCGTAGTTGAACCACAGAGGCACGGAGACACAGAGGAGAAACAGGGGTTTTCCAGAAACCATCACCTCCCGAAAGTTAGGCCCCTCAGGATTTCGCCAAGCGGTTTTCTCCGTGTCTCTGTGCCTCTGTGGTTCAAACTTCTGTGGTCTGTTTCAGTATTTGCATCCGTGATATCCGTGTAATCCGTGGTAAAACCTGGTCGCCTTTTCCCTCCCGCCCACCCTCACGCTCACTCTCCCATGCGGCCGCCCGTCCTGACCTTTCCCTCCGTCGACCGCCTCGCCCGCGGCCCCGAGGTCGTCGCCGAGACGGACGCGTCGGCGCTCACGGTGGAAAATCTTCGCGCCGCGTACCGCTGCGGCGTGTTTCCCTGGCCCGGCGAACCCTCCGAGCCGATCCCGTGGTGCTGCCCGCGCCGCCGCGCGATTTTGGAGTTTTCCGCCCTCACGCCCGGACGCACGCTCGAAAAAGCCGCGCGCAAACCCGGCTGGAGCTACTCGATCGACCGCGCCTTTCCCGCCGTGATCGCCGCCTGCGCCGCCGTGTACCGCCCCGGGCAGTTCGGCACGTGGATCAGTCCCGCGGTCCTCGCCGCCTACACCGCGCTGCACCACGCCGGCTGGGCGCACAGCGTGGAAGTCTGGCGCGACGACCGCCTCGTCGGCGGCCTCTACGGCGTGGACGCCGGCGGCTTCTTCGGCGGCGAGAGCATGTTTCACCACGAGGACAACGCCTCGAAGCTCGCGATCCTCTTCCTCGCCCAATACCTCACCGCCCGCGGCCAGACCTGGATGGACATCCAGCAACTCACCCCCCACATGCAGCGCCTCGGCGCCCGCGAGCTGACCCGCCCGACCTTCCTCACGCGCCTCGCCGGCGAGCTGGCGACCGGGCGGACGCTGTTTGCGAACTGAGCCGCGGTGTCCGGCCAATCCGGGTAACCGCAAGCTTTGCCCTCCGTTGGGGACGCCGGGCCAGTGCCATTGCGAGTGCAAAGTTTTCTCTGACCCCTTTTCCGACTCCGGGCTGAAAGGCGGGCGGAGATGATCCCGCGAGCGGGATGGACCTCAGCCGGTTACCGGGGCAACCGCTGCGCGGCCCGATTTCCAAGACGATGGGCACTATGACCCGAATCGCCGTTGACGGCGACGGATGGCTGTTATGTTTTTGCGGAATAATAAGATATGAACTTAATATCACCGCGTCTACTCATCGCCATTAGTGTCATGCCCCTGCTGGTTGCCGTCCGGCTTTCCGCCCAAGTCACGGCGATTTCGAATACCGGGCAGACCTATGTCACGGCCCTGGCCACGGGCAAGCTGACGAGCGGGGAGGGTGCCCACGCGTTCAGTTTTACAACCGGCGCGACCGACTGGACCTTCTC
The DNA here is from genome assembly GCA_026398065.1 of Verrucomicrobiota bacterium. GTDB lineage: Bacteria > Verrucomicrobiota > Verrucomicrobiia > Opitutales > Opitutaceae > GAS368. The sequence goes on from JAPLTR010000779.1 coordinate 17,933, forward strand.
GGGGATTACCCTGTCCATCAACGGAAGCGGTCCCAGTTCGCAGGGCTTTTCGGTTTCGCTTTATTCGGGCATGGGCGTTTCTGGTCCGACCGGCCTGGAGACTGCACTCAGCGGTAACACCGCCCCCCGGCCGGCGGGTGCCTACAGTTACACCCCCGTGGCGCAAACCGGACTCCTGGCCAACACGACTTATTGGGTCGTTACCATGGCCCCGACCAGCCCGCTCAACCAGCCGATCGCGGTCAACGCCACCTCGTCGACCGCCGAAGACGCGGGTGGGTTCGCCGGATGGAGCATCGGAGACCAGCGCTTTTACAGCACCAATGGAGGGATCTCCTGGACGGCGGCCTCGAGTGGACTCGTCCCGCAGTTCTCCGTGCAGGTGGCTGCGATCCCGGAGATTCCCACCGGCGCCCTGGTCGCCGGTTTGGCGGCCTTTGCGGTCTCGGGCTGGCGGCGCGTCAGCAAGCACCGTTCACGGGCACGGGTTTGATCCGGTGCCCCCGGCGGGGCCGGCGAACGGGGTTAGGTTTTGGGGTTTGGGGTTGCCAGAACGACGGTCCTGACGTTCCACCACAAACCCCAAAGCCTGACCCCGTCCTGTTGCCCCGTCGGCGGCCTCTACGGCGTGGACGCCGGCGGCTTCTTCGGCGGCGAGAGCATGTTTCACCACGAGGACAACGCCTCGAAGCTCGCGATCCTCTTCCTCGCCCAACACCTCACCGCCCGCGGCCAGCTCTGGATGGACATCCAGCAACTCACCCCGCACATGCAGCGCCTCGGCGCGCGGGAGCTAACCCGCCCGACCTTCCTCACGCGCCTCGCGACCGAACTGGCGACCGCGCGGACGCTGTTTGCGGGAAACTGAGCGGGTGTCCGTCGATCAATGGCGACCTCACATTTCCACTGCACTGGTTCGGCGGACGAAAATGAGAAGCCCTAGTTAGGGTAACGGAAAAACAATATCGCGAATCGCGCCACGCCCACGATCATCACGCTTATGAGCAGTTCATTCACGGACCACTCCAGCTACGTGATTTGCGAGATGTCCTCAGGCCCTAACCCCCTGTGGGCTACGGGCACAGCCGAACGGCCTATTCTTACCGCATCTTTCACATTGATTTTGCGCGGACCTCGCACGGCGGCTCGCGGCTATGATTTCCGCACGCTCCACTGCAAGGTCTCGCCTTTCGACAACACCTATATCGCGGACAGCTTACCGGCTAGGATCGACCGAGTGCTTAAATCCGGCGAGCAGCAGACGGATCAACAACTGCAGGTTTTTATTCCGTTCGATGCCGCGCGACTCGCCCGTATTGAAGAGCTACGCAAAGTGGGAGACCTACGGCTGCGCCTCGACTGCGAGTTGCTTTTTGATGAACTTGTGGACGTGGGCCAGATCGAGGAATTCGGTCGGCAGGTTCCAATCTGGGCGCTCAAACAACATTTCACCGCCCAAGGCCAGATCACGATAAATTTGAGCCGCTCCGACTGGGTGGATCGCGTGCTGCCGCAGACCGGCTATGGCCAGATCCACCTCTTTGAATTACCCGTGGTACCGCTAGACCGCATCGCGGCGCTTGGCGTCGCCTTCAAGGCCTTGAAAGAGGCGCAAGAGCAACACAAGAACGGTCACTACAACGGCACCGTCATCAGTTGCCGGCAGGCGCTCGACAGCGTGCTCACCGCGCGGGGAGAAGCTGTGATCAACGGACAAAAGCAGCCGATTCCGGTTTTGTCCGAGAGTTGGAAGCAACGGCTCGGACAAAGCACCTACGAATGGCTCAACGATGCACTTGGCGCCCTAAACCGGCCAGGCAACGAGATCGCTCATCAGCACCGAAATTTTGACCAATTCGAGTCGCAGATGATTTTGATGCTAACTACGACCTTGCTCGCATACGCGGCGAGGGCACCCCAAGTAGGCAAGATGTAGGTCGTGCTAAGAAGGCGTAAAGCTCGATCCTTCAGGCGGGTGCTGCCGGTGCCGGCGGTTGGGCTAGCCAACGATCATTCACGGTCCATCCGACTTTCGCGAAGAGATCCAGAAAGAGCATCTTCGCCGCGACAAGCGATGCGGCAATGAACGGTTGCCCGATGCCAAGCGGCATGCCGTCGAACGCCTCGATCCCCGCGGCGTCAGAATTCATTTTCAAGAGGTGTGCTTTGTCATGCGACGACATCATCGCAGGATCGCCATACGCATGCACGAGGCAGTTCCGGACCTTTTGAAGATCACGCACGCCGATGTAGCCCTTCAGGTCATTCAGGCGAAAGCCCCGATAGACCTCCGTGTAGCGCGACAGTTGTTCTAATAAGCCGCCCTTCAAATCGCGGTAACCGAGGGTGTGTTTTTCCTCCTTTGCCAAGGTTTCGGCGAAGCGTTTCAACTCTCGTTCGACGACGGCAAAAAGTGTGATCACGGCGGCATACCTGAATGTGGGCGTGACAATCTCATCATGAAGATGCCGTCCAATGCGCCGCCGCTCTCTGTAATCCGTCGCCGGATCGCCACTGCCCAACTCAAACGTTTCGTTTTTCTCGCTCACGTCCGCGGCGGATGCCACCAGGCGTTCTGTCTCCTTCCAGAAAGACTCGAACGCGTCGAGAGCGCTTAGCGTATCGTAAGTTTTCCAGACGATAGCATTAAAATCAGCAAAGAAATCGTCGAGCTTGGAGTCGTGCATGACACGTGGGATTGCGCTGCAGGTGATCTAAAGGTGCGAGACAATGACTGATGGTTGCGGCGAGATAGAGGTTACCCTCCGGCGCCTCGTTTAACCATCTCGATTTTCGCAGCGATCCTGACCCGGAAGTCATGAAGGCGGAACTCATTGAGGTCGAAAAACGGGGCGAACTTTGCATAATGCACGCTGCGAGACGATGCGGTTTTTCGGTGGGGTCGTGGCTACGATGGTTGCCTTCACAGCGGCTCGCCGAACACCTGTTCGGTCGTCAGGCCTTTTACCTTGCCCGACTTCAGGTCCGCGGAGCGGCGGCGCAGTTCGTCCACCAGCGCGTCGGGCCACAGCGTTCCGCGGTCTGGCGGCGGGGACTCTGGCGGTTGGTCAGGTATTTTGAAAACGGGCGACAATTTCATGTTCGGTGCGGGCCATGAGCCGCTGTCGACGGTGGGAAGGAAGCCGAGTGAAGAAGGGAAGCTAGGACGGGGCAGATTGCGCGGCAAAGCGAATCCGGTTTGGAGTGCGGCGACCCGGCGCCGCTTTGGATTGCGCCGCGACCTGGCGCGGCGGGCAGGGGGATGAGATCGGCCGGTGGGCACACGTTCGGATCGGCGCGCCGGGTCGCGCCGAGGAAAGCGGCGCCGGGTCGCCGCAGTCCAACCCGGAGGCGGGCGGCGCTCGCCGAAGGGAGGCGGTGGCGGACGTCCTGAAGCGCCCGCGAGCGGGCGGCCTACGGGGCGGGTAGCGGACTGGCGGAAGAGCGCGGGCCGGGCGGCGGCGGCGATTTTTGAGCAGTTCGTGCGTTTGGGTGCAAATTTCTGGAATGGAGCGAATGGAGGGAATGGGCGGGGTGACGACGGGCGGGAAGACGGCTAGAATGCGGGCGTCCCAAATGACCCATGACGAATGACCCATGTCTAATGACGAATGACCAATGACGAATGACGAAAATCCACAGACGGCCTGGTTCAAGCCAGCAGACCGCCCTTCGCGGAGTCCGACATCGGTCATTCGACATTAGGCATTCGTCATTAGTCATTCGCCCTTGGTTCTTCCACCTCACCCAATCCGTATTCAAACCTCAACTACCTACTACCATGACCCGCACCGGCAAGATCGCCCGCCTCCCGCGCACCGTGCGCGACACCCTCAACCGCCGGCTCCACGATGGGGAGCCCGGCCCGCGCCTCGTGGCGTGGCTTAACCAACAACCCGAAACCAAGGCGGTCGCCGCCGAGCTCTTCGGGGGGCGCGAGATCACCGTCCAGAATCTCTCGGACTGGCGGCAGGGCGGGTATGGCGACTGGTGCCGGCAGCAGGACGCGCTCGCGCTCGCCGGGCAGTACCGGGAGGACGCGGAGGACCTTTCGGCGCTGGGCGGCGGCTGGCCGCTCACCGACCGCTACGTCCCGCTGGCGGCGATCGCCCTGATCGGCCAGCTCCGCGCCGTGGGCGCGATGGAGGAGGGGCCGGAAAAGGTGCGCGCCACCCTGGCGGTCGTCACCGGGCTGGTCCGCTTGCGCTCCAGCGACCGGCAGTGGGAGCGGGCCGACCGCGAGTGGGAGCGGCACGAGCGGGCGGTCGCCGAGACCGACCGGGCCAGCGTGCTGGCCGTCGCGCAGGAGAAGGCGCGCGGCCAGGAGCTGCTGGCGAGTTACTCCGGGGATCTGCGGCGTTACTATCTGGCGGTGCGGGCGGCGCTGGCCGAGAACCGCGTGGTGCCGGCCCCGGTGCTGGAGTTTCTGGCCGGCGAAGCGGAGTTCGAACACCGCCACGCGGCCGCGCTCCGGGAACTCGACCGTTACCGGGAGCCCCCGTACGAGGATTTTTTGCGCAACCGCCGGCCGGGGGACGACTGGGGCCCGCAGGTCGCGGCCGAGCCGCCGCCCGCCGCCGCCCCGGCCCCGCTGCCGGTGGCGCCCGTGGCGTCCGTCGTGCCCTTTCCGGTTCCGGCACCCGCCGGGTCCGGGGCCGCTCAGCCGCCAGTCGCGGAAGCGGCGAAAGCGCAGGCCCCCGCCGAGACCGCGTCGGCGGAGCCCGCCTCCTCCGCGGCTGAGCCTGCGACCCACTCGCCGTCGACCGCGCCCGCTGCGGCCAGCGAGGCCAATCCGGCCCCATCCGAGCAAACCCCACCGGCCGAGAAACAGCCCGAGGAAGAGGCGGTGGTCATGTGGGACAACGGCTGCGGTTGCTATCGGACCATGATGATCAAGCGCACCGCACCGTGAGGATGACGCGGTGAGCCTTGCTGAACTCACGGCCGCGGAAAACGCCGAATGCGGCCGGTCACCCAGGCGGCGGTCGCCCGACCGCGCTCCCAGGTGAATCGCACCTGATCCACGTTCATTGAAAGTCAAAATCTGATGACTGCGCTCCGAGCTGGTCTTTTGCATCCGTGATATCCGCGTAATCCGTGGTCAAAACGGATCGTACCCTCGCGGTCTGATGCTCCGTGAGTTTACAGATTTTGAAGCCGGAATTTTTAACCGCGGATAACGCGGAGGGCGCGGATGACCAATCCATGAAATCTCTGTGGCTCACACCTCATGGCGGAATTTGCGCTTCAGCCTGATCGCGCCGAATCGGGGTAAATCCAGGTAAATCGTGCCTCCTCCCACCCGGCGGGGGGCAGAAAAAAGCCCGGCGCGTTTGGACGGCCGGGCTGGGTCGAAGGGCGGGGGGCGGCTCAGTGGCCGGCGCCGGCCTGGTGTTCCTGGATGTACTCCTGCTTCAGGCCGAGTTTCTCCGGGGCGTGGAGGACGAGCATCTTCATGCGGATGTCGGCGGGGACCTGCGCAGACGTCGCTTTCGAGACGACGATCATGAGCACGATCGCGAGCGGGACGGTCCAGATCGCGGGCTGTTCGCAGAGGATGCGGAGCAGCGGGTGGCCCGCCCAGAAGGCGGCCAGGTCGACCACCTTCAGGTCGCTGACGTTGATGATCGTCGTACAGGCGAGGGCGGCGAGGCCGCCGGTGAGCATGCCGGTGGCGGCACCGGTCATCGTCATCCCGCGCCACCAGACGCTCATGAAGAGCAGCGGGAAGTAGCTCGCGGCGGCGATGGCGAAGGCCTGGCCGACCATGAAGTTGATCTGGAGCTGCTCCACCTGGGAGCCGAGCAGCACCGACACGGCGCCGATGCCGATGGCGGCGTACTTGAACATCTTCATGCGCTCCTCGGGGGTGGCCTTGGGCTTGAGCATGCGGCCGTACACGTCGTGGGCGACGGCACCCGTCATCGAGACGAGGAGGCCGCTGAAGGTGCTCATGAAGGCGGCGAAGGCGCCGGCGCAGGTGATGCCGCTCATGATGGAGCCCCAGACGCCGAAGCGCTCGTTGATGAGGCGGGGCAGCTCGAGCACGATCTTGTCCGTGCCCTTGGCGCCGGTGGCGGCGTAGAGCTCGGGGAGGAGGTTGCGCCCGATCACGCCGAAGACCGGCGGGAAGACGTAGAAGACGCCGATGAGGATCATCACCCACATGGTGGTGCGCTTGGCGGCGGCGCCGTCGGGGTTGGTGTAGAAGCGGACGAGGATGTGCGGGAGCCCGGCGGTGCCGCAGACGAGCGCGATGATGAGCGAGTAGGTGTAGAGGAGGGAGTAGGGCTTGCTCTCCTCGGCGGAGAGGCCGGCGGCCTTGGCGGCCTTGGTCGTGAGCGGGCCGAACGGGGCGATCCACGCCTCGTCCTTCGGGGCCTTTTCGACGAGGGGCTTGCGGGCGGCGACCTCGCTGGTCTGCACCGCGGCGGCGGGCGTCTGCGCGGTGGCGTTGGCGCCGAGCTGGCCGTTGTAGAAGCCGAAGACGCCCATCAGCACGAAGACCGGCACGCTGATCGCGAACATCTTCATCCAGTACTGGAGGGCCTGCACGAGCGTGATGCCCTTCATGCCGCCGAGGGCGACGTTGAGGGTGATGACCGCGCCGACGAGGACGACGCCGACCCAGTAGGGCAGGCCGGGGAAGATGTAGGCGAGGGTGGTGCCCGCGCCCTTCATCTGCGGCATGGTGTAGAAGAAGCCGATGAAGAGGACGAAGCAGACCGCGATCTTGCGGAAGAGCGGGGAGTCAAACCGACCCTCGGCAAAGTCGGGGATGGTGTACGCGCCGAAGCGGCGCAGCGGGCCGGCGATGAAGAGCAGGAGGAAGAGGTAGCCGCAGGCGTAGCACACCGGGTACCACAGGGCGTCGTAGCCGCTCGACATGACCATGCCGGCGATGCCCATGAAGGAGGCGGCGGAGAGGTATTCGCCGGAGATGGCGGAGGCGTTCCAGCCGACGGAGACGGAGCGGCCGGCGACGAAGAAGTCGCTGGCGGTCTTGGAGGTCTTGGCGGAGCGGAAGCCCATCCAGATCGTCACCACGACGGTGGCGAACGAGAAGAAGAAGATCCACGGGTCGACGCCGCCGAGGAAGCCGCCAGCCGCGGCGAGGGGGAGGAGGGAACTCATGGTTTAGCGGAGCTCCTTTCCGCTTTTGGCCTGTGCGACCTCTTCCTCTTCGAGCGCCATGGAGCGCTGGATGAAGATGAAGGAGATGATCCACACGAAGGGGAAAAACAGCACCCCGACGATCAGCCACGTGAGCGTGAAGCCGGCGACGCGGGTCGCCATGAAGGCGGGGGCGAAGTAGTTGAGGAGCGGCAGACCAAGGAGCGCCACGAGGAAGGTCGCGGCACAGGCGATGGAGAGACCGAGTTGTCGGCGCATCAGGAGACGGAGAAACGACTCGCTGTGCACCACGTCGTCGTGGGCGGGGGTGGGGGGGGAGAAATTTTTCCAGGCAGAACGCTTTCAGAGAATGACTGGGAGTAAGGAGAACCGCCACGGGGCCGTCACCGGCGGCGGGCAGGATGAGGCTTTTCGGTCGGTGCTGGCCGACCGCCGTCCAACCGTACACAACCCTTTGCCCATGAAAATCGCCCCGTCCTGGCTCGCGTTCGCCCTTTTCACCACGGCGGCTTTCGCCGCCGAAACCACGCCCGCCGCCGCGCCGGCGGAGCCGTTCGTGGCGATCACGACGCCGGGGTGGCGGTATGAGGAGCAGCGGCGCATGCCGGCGCCGGAGGCGGGGCAGGGCGTGGTGTCCGATGGGGAGTTTCTCTACGCGATCAACAACCACACGATCGCGAAATACCGTCCGGCCACGGGCGAGCGCGTCGCGCTCTGGGAGGGCGGGGCCAACGGCGCGATCATCCATCTCAACGCGGGCATCGTGCATGAGGGGAAATTGTACTGCGCGCACTCGAACTATCCCGGGGTGCCGATGCTGAGCTCGGTGGAGATCTTCGACCTCGCCACGTTGAAGCACGTGGGGACGCACAGCCTCGGGCGGGCGGACGGGTCGTTCACCTGGCTCGACCGGCGCAAGGGCAAGTGGGTCGCGTGCTTCGTGCATTACGGAAAAAAGGGCGGCGAACCGGGCAAGGGGCCGGAGTGGACGCAGCTCGTGGAATTTGACGACGACTGGCGGCGGACGGGCGGCTGGGCGCTGCCGGCGGACCTGCTGGCGCGGATCGGCAACCGGGGGTACAGCGCGTCGGGCGGTGCGTTTGGCCCGGGCGGGCTGCTGTATCTGACAGGGCACGACAACCCGGAGCTGTACGCTCTGGATTTCCCGGAGGGGGGCTCGGTGCTGACCTGGGTGGCGACGGTGGCGATCACGGCGGAGGGGCAGGCCTTTGGGTGGGATCCGCGGCAGAGCGGAGTGCTCTACACGATCGGGCGGAAGTCGAAGGAAATGATCACCGGACGGGTGACGAAGCCCTAGAGTCGAATTTAAGTAACGGTTCTTTGAAAGATATTGTTATGAAGGTATTTATGGGTGTCTGACGTAGCCCGTTCAGCCTCGCCGTGCGGGAGCGTCAGCGGTGGGCCGGGCCTGCTCAGGCGGACCGGGCGAGGGGCGGGGGTTTTGAGGGGGAAACCGGGGCGGAAACTCGTCCCCGGGACCCCCCGATTCACACCATCTATGGGCGGGTTCGTCCCACGGGCGTTGGCCCGGGGCGGTTTTGGGGCGTTTCTCCCGCCATGCAACCGCCACGCCGCTCCTTTCTCCGCCCGCAAGCTGAACTGTCCGCCACCGCCGAGGCGTTGGCGACCCAGGAGCGGGCCGAGCTGACGGCGATCGTCGTCCGCGCGCAGGCCGGCGAGATGGCGGCCCAGTCCGAGCTGGTGCGCCGGTACACGGTGCGGCTCTCGGCGTTTGTGCGGCCGATCATCTTCCAGCCGAGCTGGGTCGAGGACGTCGTGCAGATGGTGTTCATCAAGATGGTGCGCCGGCTCACGCTGTTGCGCGATCCGGCGGTGTTCGAGTCGTGGCTCTTCAAGATGGCCCGCAACACGGCGGTGGACTTCCTGCGCCGCCGACGCTGCCGGCCGATGACGGTCTCGGACGACCAGGAGCTCGTCCAGATTCCGGATACGAACAGCGACCGCCCGGTGGAGGAGATCATGGAGGCGCTGTCGGTCGCGCTGACCCGGCTGAGCCCGAAGGACCGCAACCTCGTCACGATGATCGTCGAGGGGAACAGCTACCGCACGGTCGCCGCCCGCGAGGGCCTCACGGTCGGTGCGGTCAAGGTGCGCCTGAACCGGGTCCGGCCCTTCCTGCGCGTGAGCGTCGGCGAGGCGGTCGGCGTGCACGTGCCCGCGACCGGCAAGTGGCGCCAGCCGGCGCGCTAGCGCCTGGCGGCGTAATTTTTAGTCGGATACGAAGCGTGTCCGGCCACGTCCCGAAAAAATTCAACCCCCGCCCTCATGAAACCCTCCAAGAATGTTGTGATCGCGGCGCTGGGACTCTTCTCCCTCGCCGCTTCGGTCGTCGCGTGGAAATGCTACTGGCGGGCCGCGGAGCTCGAGGTCACGGGTAACGCCGACGAGACGGCGGCGCTGCGCCGGCAGCTCGCGGAGGCGGAGCGGCGCCGCGTTGTCGACGCCGCGACGGCCGTCCGCCGGACGGGCGCCGACGAGGGGCCGGACGCCGACGCCGGGGCGAAGGCCGCGACGGACAGCCCGGCGGCCGGCCGGGGCCGCGGCGGACGCGGCGCCGAGATGGAGGCGGTGATGGCCAAGCCGGAGATGCAGCGCCTGATGGCGCTCCAGCAGAAGGCGGCGCTCGACAGCCGCTACGGCGCGCTGTTCAAGACGCTCAACCTCAGCGCGGACAAGCTCGCGACGTTCAAGGACCTGCTGGCCGAGAAGGAGGCCACGATGATGGACACGATGCGCGTGGCGCGCGAGCAGGGGCTCGACCCGCGCAGCGATCCCGAGGGTTTTAAGAAGCTGATGGCGACGACGCAGGCCGAGACCGACAACGCGATCAAGGCCGCGATCGGCGAGGCGGCGTTCACCGAATACCAGCAGTACCAGGCGACGCAGCCGCAGCGCGCGGTGGTGAGCCAGCTCCAGCAGAGCCTGAGCTACACGAGCGAGCCGCTGACGGCGGCCCAGTCGGAGCAGTTGGTGCAGGTGCTCGCCGCGACGGCGACCACGACGGCCGGCGGCGGTCCGGGCGCGGGCGGCGGCGGGCGCGGGGGGCCGGGAAGCCTGGCCGGCGGCGGCACGGCGGCGATCACCGAGGCCACGGTCGCGCAGGCGCAGACGGTGCTCTCGGGCACGCAGCTGCAGGCCCTGCAGGAACTCCAGGCGCTGCAGCAGGCCCAGCAGGCGGCGCAGAAGCTCATGCGCGAGGCCGGCGTGGGCGGGCCGCCGCCGGCGGGCGGCGGGCGCGGGTGAGCCCTTGAGTGAGCGCAGGGGCGCAGCCCGACTGCGCCCGGTTTGCGGACGAAGGGCGCACCTGAGGTGCGCCCCGACCAGCGCGTATCACATTCCCGGAGACGGCGCCCGGAGGTCGCCGTCCACCTCACGCGAACTTCAGGCGCTCCTGGAGCTCACGGACGCCGCGGGTGAGCGGGATGCGGACGCCGGTCGCGAGGACGACGACGTGCTCGTCGTTGAAGGCGGGCTCCACCTCCTTCACGCGGTCGAGGCGGGCGAGGGCCGAACGGTTCATCCGGAAGAACTCCTTCGACGAAACCTGCGCCTCCACGGCGGCGAGCGTCTCGCGAAGGACGAAGTTCTCCTTGCCGGCGTGGATCACGACGTAGTTGCCGGAGGCCTCGATCCAGTCGATGTCGGTGACCTTCACGAAGCGCGTGCGGTCGCGGTCGCGGACGGCGAAGCGGGTGACGTGCGCGGGCGGGGCGGACTCGGCGTCGGCGGGCTTCATGCGGGCGTCGAGCATGGCGAGGAGGCGCGCGGTGGGATCGTCGTCCCGGTCCTGCTTCGCGAGCTGGGTGCGGGCGCGTTCGAGGGCCTGGCGCAGGCGCGAGGGCTTGAAGGGTTTTAAGAGATAGTCGAGGGCATGGACCTCGAAGGCGTTGACGGCGTGTTCGTCGAAGGCGGTGACGAAGATGACGACGGCGGGAGGTTGGGGCAGTGCGCGGAGGACGGCGAAGCCGTTCATCTCGGGCATCTGCACATCGAGAAAGAGGATGTCGGGCATGCGCGCCTGGATGGCGGCGAGGGCGGCGGGGCCGTTGGCGCACTCGGCGAGGAGCTCGATGTCGGCCTCGGTGGCGAGGAGGGTGCGGAGGCGCTCGCGGCCGAGGGGCTCGTCGTCGACAATGATCGCGGTGAGTTTCATGCGAGGGCGGCGGCGCCCACGACACTTCGCTCGGTCACAAAAGGCAACACGACTTCCACGCGCACGCCGCCCTCGGGCGGGGAGAGGAGTTCGAGGCTGGCGCGGCCGCCGTGCAGGGTGCGGAGGCGCTCGATGGAATTGGCGAGGCCGATGCCGTGGCGCGCGGTGGCCGGGTCGGACGCGGCGGCCTTGAGGCCCACGCCGTCGTCGGCGAGGGAGAGGCGGAGGAGGTTGCCGTCGCGGCGGGCGCGGAGGATGAGGGTGCCGGGCGCGAGGCGGGGCTCGAGGCCGTGGCGGATGGCGTTCTCGGCGATGGGCTGGAGGAGGAAGGTCGGGACGAGGGCGGCCGAGGCGAGGGGGTCGATGTCGCGCACGATGCGGAGGCGGTCGCCGAGGCGCGTCTGCTCGATGGCGAGGTAGCGGTCGAGGAGCTCGATCTCGCGTGCGAGCGGGACCTCGTGGTCCTTGTTCTCAAGGGAGGCGCGGAGGAGGTCGCTGAGGTCGGAGATGAGCTCGTCGGCGGCGTTGGCGTCGCGGTGGACGAGGGTGGAGATGGCGTTGAGGGTGTTGAAGAGGAAGTGCGGCTGGAGCTGGAGGCGAAGGGCGTCGAGGCGCGCCTGGTTGAGCCCGGCGGTGAGCACGAGGGCCTGGCGGTCGCGCTCCTGCACGCGGCGGTAGTAGGCGAGGGCGTGGGCGCCGCTCATCACGATGAGATAGATGGCGAGGCCGAAGTTGCCGCGGAGCGAGAGGGGGTTGAAGGCGGCGAGGAAGGCGTAGCGGAGGTTGGTCGGGGACTGGGGACCGCCGGGGCCGCCAAAGTCGCCACCGCGGGGAAAGCCGCCGCGAAAGTCGCCGCCGCCGCGCGGGTAGGAGCCGCGAAATTCATTGGGGGGGCGGGGGGCGGGAGGACGGGCGTCGTCGCGGCGATTGGGCCCGGGCGGGCGCGCCTCGTCGGGCAGGAGAATGGGCGTGTCGGGCCCCGCCATCGGCCGCCGCTCGCGCCACTCGGGCGGCGGCCGACGGGTGTCGGATGCGTCGCGCAGGAAACCGCCACGACCGCCGCGTCCGCCGCTACTGCTGGAGCCGGGGCCAAATGCGCCACGGACGGGAGCAAAGACGGCGGCTGTGACCCAAAGCGAAATGATCGTGCAGAGCAGCGCGGCGACGAAATGCACGGGCAGGCTGCGGAGCAGGCGGCCGCGCTCCAGGGGAAAACGATGGCAGAGCCAGAAGATGATCGGCGTGAGCGCGACCCACGGGATCCAGTTGACAGCCGAGAGACCGAGGGCGTCCGACCACTGGAAGGGGCCCACGAGCACGAGCAGCACGGCGAAGGCAAACGTCAGCGCCGTCCAGATCGCGGCCTGGAGCGCGAAGAGGGCCAGCGGGCGGCGGATGCGGCTGGGGGACGGGTCAGACACGGAGAGTGGCGGAGGCGGAAGCTCGGACGGGGCGGACACCGGCGGAGTGAAACCGCGGGCCGAAGCGAGGTCGAGGCGGGAGGTGGGTGAAAGGCGCGGGGGTGAGGCGGGTGGGAAAAGACGCGGCGCCCGCGAAAAAGTTCACGGGCGCCGCGAGTTAGTTACCACACCACTGACCACACAAAGGGAAGGAGGGCGCGGGGCGCATCAGGTGCCACTGGAGGGGCGCTGATCGTCGGAGTGCTCGGGGGCGGCGATGACAGAGCCATCGGGCAGCGTGACGGTGCCATCGGAGTTGCGCGTCACGACGGTGCCGTCGGGGAGCATGACGGTGCCGTCGGAATCGCCGCGCGACGGGAGCGTCATGACGGAGCCGTCGGGGAGCGTGATGGAGCCGTCGGAGTTGCGGACGGGCGGAGCGATCACGGTGCCGTCGGGCAGGGTGATGGAGCCGTCGGAGTTGAGCGCGGGCGGCGTGAGATCCTCGGCCTCGACAAAGACAGGCGGCAGGCGCAGCGGGCGGGACTTGGCCGAGCGGCTTTGGGCGAAGGCGGAGGTGCCGGTGGCGAGGGTGAGCATCGCGGCGGTGCAGAAGAGGGCGAGGCGGAGGAGGCGGAGGGAGAGGGCGGTTTTCATGGGAGCGGTTTTGGCGGAGGAATTTTTAAGTGATGATGGGCGAGGAAACGTCGCGGTGGGCGTTTGATCTGGTCGCATTGCTACCGGATCCGGGGTGCGCGCCAATGCTTCTGGGACGAACCGGGGGAAATTTGTAGCGGTGCGGGGCGCGGGCCCGCGGTGGGCGCCACCGCGTAGCGATACTTACGGGATTTATTTTGCGACGGGATTGATTCCCCGGAAACTCGCCGTCGCCATGGAACTCTCGGAGAGCACGCTGACCCACCTGCGCGACGAGGCTTACGCCTTTCTCGCGCAGCAGGCGCTGCTCGCGGAACTGGCCGGGCTGGAGCGCGAGCGGGCGGCGGTGGCGACGACGCGCCCGCGGTTCGGTGTGCTGGCGCGCAAGGAGTCGCGCGTGGCCTTCGAGCATTCGATGCGCACGGTCGACGACCGCGAGCTGGCGTTGCGCGACCGGCTCACCCAGCTCACGGGCATCGCCGAGTGGCTGTACCCGATCATCCGCAAGGATGTCTCGAGCTATCTTGCCGGACTCAGTCCGGACTACTGCCGGCTTCTCCAGATTTCCGCGCGGCTCGACGACTGGGACCGGGCCTACCGGACGGTGCCCGAGCTGTTGGTGGCGTTTGCCCGGGATCTGCGCGGGTTGCGGCAGGCGGCCGAAGGGGCGGCGAAATCGCAGGAGTCCCTGGCGCACGAGCTCGCGGTGCTGCGCGAAAGCGCCGAACGCCTCGCGCAAGTCGAGCACGAGCTGCATATCATCGAGCAGGCCGCACTGCTGAACGCGCCGGCGGCGATCACGGAGCAGATTCGTTTTCCCGCCCTGCCGGACCTGAAACGCGTGTCGTGGGTGGGCCGGCTGGCCGTGATCCCGCCCGCGAAGGCGGTGGCCGACGTGACGCGGGTGGAGGCGGAGGTGCGGGCGTTTCTCGGTGGCCCGGCCGAGGAGATTTTTCCGCAGTTGCAGGCGGCGCGAGAGGTCTGTGTGGCGCTGGTGAACCGCATGCTCGACGACTACTGGAACCTGCTGCGCGAGCACGCGCGCACGCACTATGTCGAGGAATGCGGGATCGACGAAGTGATCGCGATGCTCACGGAGCGGTACGTCGACACCGATATCCGGCAGCGACAGCAGTCGATCACGATCTCGCCGTTTGCGTGGCGGTGACGCGGGCGCGGCGGCCCGTGGTCGCCCGGTGGATCCGGTACCTTAGCACGACGGCGTGCACGAAGGCCGCGACGAGGGGTGGGAGTTCGCCGCGGAGGGCGGTGCGCTCGGGTTGGAAAAGCGTGCCGACGAAGAACGGGTGGTCGGCGACGGAGAGTTCACCGGCGCGGGGTTCGCCGACGGCGTCGAACGCGGTGAAGCGGAAGCCGGCGGCCTCGAAGGACGCGCGGTGTCCGGATGCGGGGCCGTAGTTGCAGCGGTAGCCCTCGGTGGCGCTGTCGCGACCGTAGGCGGCGTGGAGGAGGCTGCCGGGCTGGAGGCGGAGCGTGTTGGTCTGCTCGACGAGGGAGCAGGCAAGCCGGGTGACGACGAGGGTGGCGCCGTCGGGGTTGGACTCGGCGTGGTCGGCGCCGGCGTGGCCGAGAACGTGGCGGGCGAACTCGATCAGCGCGTGCTGAAATCCGCCGCAGGTACCGAGGAACGGGCGGCCGGTTTCGCGGGCGAAGCGGACGGCGTCGATCACGCCGGCCATGTTTTCATACGGGCTGCCGGGAACGAGCCACAACCCGGAGAAGCGAGCAAGGTCGCGGGGTGCGTCGCGGAGCTTGCGGGTGGGCACCCAATGCCACGTGAGCGCGGTCGCGCCGGGCGCGGCGGAGCGCGCGAGGGTGAGCGCGAGGGGGATGGCGCGATGCGCGGTGACGGACGGGTCGTAGTCTCCCACGAGGGCGAGGGTGGCCATGGCGGTGGACAAGAAATTGGCGGGAGACGGGAGCGCACGCCTATTTTGGCCCGGGGCGGAGGCAGGTTCGCCCAGACAGTGCGGGCACAGTTTGGTGCCAGGCGCGGGTGGAGCGAAACCGGGAGACGTGAGGGCCGAATCACCGGGCCGCCCGAACGGCAAGCTCGTCGAAGCGAGTTCGGGCAACGGACCATTCGCCAGTGAGCGCGGCGTCGGCGAGGGCCTGGATGGCGTCGGCGAGGGCGCGGTCGCCGAGGAGCAAGGCCGTGGAGCGAAGATAGTGGGTGTGTCGTCCGACGGTCGGAGCGTCGGCGGCCGCGAGCGCGGTCTCCAATTTGGCCCGTAGCTCCGGCCATTCGGCGGTCCAGACCTGCTGGGTACGCGTCAGCTGTTCCGTAGAGCCCAGGCGCCGGAAGATGTCATCGGTTGCTGGTGACGTGGGCTGGGCGACGGCCTTGGCGAGGGTGGCGAGCCGCACGGGTTTTTCGAGAAACGCGTCCATGCCCGCGGCAAGGGCGGCGTTGCGGGTTTCGGCAAACGCCTCGGCGGAGCAGCCGACGATCCGGGGGCCGTGGGCGGGTGCGGCGAGGGAGCGGATACGGCGGGCGACCTCGAGCCCGTCGTGGTCGGGCAGGTTGAGATCGAGCACCACGACGTCCGGTGGGCGGACCGCATAGGCGGCAAGAGCGGTGCGGGCGTCGGCCGCGGTCTCGACGGTGTGTCCGGCGGCCCTCAGGGCCTCGGCAAGGAGCTCGCGGGCGGCTTTGTTGTCCTCCACCACGAGGATCCTCAGCACGGATGCGGCTCCGGGTTCCGCGGTAGGCGCAGAACATTCCGCGGCGGTGGCTACGGGCACGAAGGCGAGCCGGACGGTGAACAGGGCGCCGCCCTCAGGGCGGTTGGCGGCGGTGACGGTGCCACCCATGAGCGTGCAGAGCCTCCGCACCAGGGCGAGGCCAACGCCGGTGCCCCCGCGGCGAAAGCCCTCCCCATTGTCGAGGCGTGTAAAAAGGGTGAAAAGACGGTCGAGCTGATTGGGCGGGAGGCCGGGGCCCGTGTCGGTGACAACAAAGACGAGGCTTTCGCC
>JAPLTR010000779.1:34365-35343 GCA_026398065.1 Verrucomicrobiota bacterium
GCGAAGGCTGACCTCGCCGGCGGTGGTGAACTTGACGGCGTTGTGCAGCAGGTTGCCGAGGATCTGGCGGAGGCGGGCTTCGTCGCCGAGGAGGGCATCGGGGACGTCGGCGTCGACGGCGAGCGTCAGGCGGATGGGTTTGTCCCCCGCCTGGCGGCGGGCGACATCCTCGCAGGCGGCGAGGGCGCGGAGGAGGCCGAACGGAGCGGGTTGAAGGGTGAACTTGCCGGCCTCGATGGTGCCGAGGTCGAGGAGGTCGTTTACGAGGCGGAGCAGGAGCTGGCCCTGGGCGTCGATGGTTTCGAGGTGGTGGCGCTGGGCCGGTGCCAGCTGGGTGCGGGCGAGAAGTTCACCGCGACCAAGGATGCTCTGGAGCGGCGTTCGGAGCTCGTGACTGAGGAACGCGAGGAACTCGCTCTTCGCGCGGCTCGCGGTCTCGGCATCGCGGAGGGTGTCGCTGCGGCGGTCCTCCAGGGCGCGCCGCCACGCGAGCATGATGGCGACGGCGATGAAAATCGCGATGATGACGAGGGAGCTGTTCAGGTAGGCGCGCGTATTCTCCATGATGCGCAGCCACTCGCGGGAGTTGTATTCGAGGGCCAGCCAGACGGGCGGAGTGGTGCCGGGCACGGGGGCGTTGGCGGAGAGCCATTCGCTCCAGCCGTCGGACAAGGGCTGGCGCAGGAAGGCCGCGCCGGTCGCGAACGCCTTGCGTTCAAGGTCTCCGGCGTCGCGACGGACATCGGCCTGCGTGTCGGGGAGCGTGACGAGCCGGCCGTCGTGCAACGTCCAGAAATAGGCGCGGTCGGGCCGGATACGCCAGGAGCGCATCTCGGCGAACTTCTCCGCAATGGCGGTCTGGTCGGAAGGCGTCGCGGTTCCGGCGGCGAGCCGCGTGACGGCGGCGGAATTGAAGATCGCGGCGTTTTCGCCGGCGACGGTCACGGCGCGCTGGCGGGCGGCGGCGTCGAGGCGCGG
>JAPLTR010000448.1 GCA_026398065.1 Verrucomicrobiota bacterium
CGCACAGGCCGAGGGAACTTCCTCGGCTGCGGCTTCGCGTCACAATGCTGAATCTGGAATGCATGCTGATGGGAGCCCCGGGCCATCCGCTGGCGATGGTCGTCGAGGGCAAGGGTTGATGCACCGCGAGGTCGGAGTTGGACAGGAGAATTCGTCCTTCATGTCCGGGGGCGGCTTGCGCCCAAGCTGGGTACGGTCGTTCGAGAATACATCGCCGTTATGACAAAAATTACGGAATGGAAGGAACTGGGCGAATGGAGGGGTGGCCGGAATCGTCGGGAAGGAGTAGACTGGGGGGATGTGAAACGCCTGATCCTGCCTCCCGTTTGCTCTGTTCCCGACGTCCGTGCCGGTCACTCGGATTCTCGGCTGACGGAGTTTTGCCGGAAGGGTCCACTGCCTGTCGACGGGTCGCCGTTCCGCATCCGCACACGAAATGCCGGCCCGGACGCCTTCCTCATTTCGCCCGACCGTGCGCAGGGCAGGTCGGATTCCGCCGATTCACGCGGCCGCCAAATCCGGCTCCATCCAAGCAAATCCAACCAAATCCAAGTAAATCCAACCAGATCGCACCACCTCCGATCTCCCGCCGACCACCCGGATGCAGGTGGGTGGCAGAATGACCCTGAGGCCGGTCCGATTTCTACCGAGGGTCCACCCCTCCCGAGATCGAGTGTCTCCCTGCCTCGATCCGCGCCAATCCGCGCCTTCCGCGCGAAACGGCCTTTCACTCAGACCGATTGCGCCCTGTCTCCCTCCCGCGAAATCCGGCCTCATCCGACCAAATCCAAGTAAATCCACCCAGATCGCACCACCTCCAGCCTCCTGGGCCGCTCGGTTTCGACCCGGCGCGGCCCGATAACTGCATTCGCCCCGGTCCCTTGTGTTTTCGTCTCTTTTGGATAGCTCCTACGTCTTCCTTCAGCTCAGTCTCACTTCCCCATGAACTTCCCCACGGTCCGTGTCCTGTTGGTGTCCGCGTGTGCCCTCACGCTCGTTTCCGGTCTCTCCGCCCAAGCTCCCGCCGCCCCCAAGCTCGACATCCCCGCCGCCAGCCCGGCGGCCTCGTTCAAGCAGCGGGTCGGCATCACCGACATCGAGGTCGTTTACTCCCGTCCCAGCATGAAGGGCCGTGAGGTCTTCGGGAAACTGGAGCCGTTCGGCGAGGTCTGGCGCCTCGGGGCCAACAGCGCCACGCGCATCACGTTTAGCACCGGCCTGAAGGTCCAGGGCGCGGCCCTGGCCGCCGGCACCTACGAGGTCTTCGCGCTGCTCGGGAAATCCGAGTGGACCGTGATCTTCCAAAAGGCCGACAAGAGCAACTGGGGCGCCTACTCCTACAAGCAGGAAAACGACACCCTGCGCGTCACCGCCAAGGTCGCGGCCCTCGCGCAGCCGGTCGAGACGTTCACCATCGCAGTCAATAACCTCCGCGATTCCTCCGCGACCCTGGACTTCACGTGGGAAAAGACCCTGGTGTCGCTCAAGCTTGAGATGGATGTGAGTTCGCTCGTCCCCGGCATCGAGGCCGTCATGGCGGGGGATTATTCCAAGAAGCCCTATGTCGCCGCCGCGATGTTCTACCTGGATAACAATTTCGACCTGAAGAAGGCGCTGGAGTGGATGAATGCCGCCATCGCCGAGCAGCCGGAGGCCTTCTTCCTCGTTTACCGCAAGGCCAAGGTGCAAGCCGCGATGGGCGACAAGGCGGGCGCGCTCGCCACCGCCCAGGCCTCGCTGGCCGGAGCCAACGCCACCAAGATGGCCCCCGCCATCCGGGACGAGTACGTCCGCCTGAACAACGCCCTGATCTCCTCTCTTAAGTGATGCGCCCCGCCACCGCCTTTTGGTGCCGCGCCCTCGGGGTCGTGGCGTCGCTCACGCTTGCAGTCCGGGCGGCCGACGTGCCGTCCGGCGCCGCGCTTCAGGAGGAGCTGCGCACCTTCGGCCAGGTGGCCACGGTGCTCCACGTCGCGGCCCATCCCGACGACGAAAACCGCGGGCTCCTCGCGTACCTGTCCAAGGTGCGCGGCTATCGCACCGGCTACCTTTCCGTCACGCGCGGCGACGGCGGGCAGAACGAGATCGGCCCCGAGTTTGGCGAAAAGCTCGGGCTTGCCCGCACGCAGGAGCTGCTCGCCGGCCGCAGCTACGACGGTGCGCGGCAGTTTTTCACCCGCGCGCTCGATTTTGGCTATTCGAAGAGCATGACCGAGGCGCTCACCATCTGGGACCGCGACCAGGTGCTCGGCGATGTCGTGCGCGTCATCCGGACTTTCCGGCCGGACGTGATCATCACGCGCTTCGCCCCGGTGGGCGAGTCGGGCAACCACGGTCATCACAACGCCTCGGCGCGGCTGGCGCTGGACGCCTTCAAGCTCGCTGGCGATCCCAAGGCTTATCCCGAGCAGCTCGCCGAGGGCCTGACCCCGTGGCAGCCCGTGCGCATCTTTCAAAACCGTGGCGGCGACCTCACCATCGCGGCCGACGGCAAGGATCCGGTCACGGGCGACTCCGTGCAGACCATCGCTTCGCGCACCAGCGCGCAGCACAAGACCCAGTTCGGGCTCGGCGGCGGGGGCTTCGGCGGTGGTCGTGGCGGCGGCGGGGGTGGCGGACCTCGCCAGGAATCGTTCACCCTGCTCGCCGGCTCGCCGGCGACGACGGACATCATGGATGGCATCGACCTCACGTGGGCCCGCTTTCCGGGCGGCGCGGAGATCGGGCAGCTGACCGCGGAGGCGCTCGCGCAGTTCAAGCCCGATGACCCGTCGGCCAGCGTGCCCGCCCTCCTCGCGATCCGGGCGAAGCTCGCCAAGTTCACCTCCGATCCGGTGATCGACGACAAACGTGCGCACCTCGACCGCATTCTCCAGGGCTGTCTCGGTGTCACGGTCGAGACGACCGCGACCGTGGCCGAAGTGGTGCCGGGCGAGAAATTGAAACTTAATACCGCGGTCGTCGTGCGTTCGAAGGTACCGGTGCGCTGGACCTCGACGCATGTGAGCTACCCGGGCGGCGGGATGTCGGTCGACGGCTTCGAGTCGAGCCGCACCAGCAATGAGCTGACCGTCGATGTGCCGGCCAACGCCCCCGTGTCCCACCCCTACTGGCTCCGCGAGGAGACGGGCCCCGGGATGTTCCGTGTCGCCGACGCGAAGCTCATCGGCCAGCCGGAAAACGCGCCGCCGTTCATGGTGGACTACACCTTCGACGTCGGTGACCAGAAACTCGTCATTGCCAGCGAACCGCTCGCGCCCGCCCGGCCGGGCAAACCCGGCCGCCGCCTCGCGGTGATCTCGCCGGTGTCACTGCGCTTCGGTTCCGGGGTCGCGCTCTTCGCGCCCGGCGGCAAGAAGAGCATCGAGATCGACGTCACCGCCGCCCGCGCGGGAGCGACGGGCAAGGTGCACCTCGACGCCCCGGCGGGCTGGAGCGTTTCGCCGGCGAGCCAGGCGTTCAAATTTGCGAAGGACGGCGAGACCGCGCGGTTCACCTTCACGGCCACCGCGCCCGCGCAACCGGCCTCGGGGACGTTCCTCGCCGCCGTCGAGATCGGCGGGGTGAAGTTCAGCAACCAGCGGGTCGAGATCCGCTATGACCACATTCCGCTGCAGCTCCTGCAGGCGCCCGCCCGCCTCAAGGCCGCGGCGTTTGCCGTCGAGACCAGGGGCAAGACCGCCGGCTACCTGCCCGGCGCCGGCGACGACACCGTGGAGGCGTTACAACAATTGGGATACA
>JAPLTR010000726.1 GCA_026398065.1 Verrucomicrobiota bacterium
GTAGATCCCGAGGAGCGAGCAGTCGGCGTCGATGATGACGGCAGTGTTGTGATAGAGGCCGGAGGCGCGTTTCTCGAAGAGCGAGGCGATGATCACGACGCCGTATTTCTTCGCGATCTTCTGGAAGGCCGCCGAGCTGGGCCCGGGGATGGGCTCCGCGAGATCGAAGTAGGCGTGGTCCTCGGCCTGGCAGAAATACTGCGAGCGGAAGAGCTCCTGCGTGCAGATGATCTTTGCGCCCTTTTTCGCGGCCTGTTCGGTGAGCGCGAGGGTCTTTTTGAGATTGGCCTTCGGATCAGCGGAACAGGCGTGCTGGAGGAGGCCGAGCGTGACTTGGGACATGATGGGACGGTGCGAAGGGACGGCGCGCCGGCAAGCGGCGGCGCCAGTTCAATAGACAACCTTGTTGAGCGGGTATTCGACGATGCCCTCGGCGCCGAGCGCCTTGAGCTGCGGGATGATCTCGCGGACGACACTCTCGTCGATGATGGTCTCGAGTGCGATCCAGTCGGGCGAACTCAACTGGGAGATCGTGGGATTGCGGAGGGCGGGCAGCGCCTTCGCGACGGAGTCGAGGGCGGCCTTCGGCAGGTTCATCTTCAGGCCGACCTTGCTCTCGGCCTCAAGGGCGCCGCGCAGGAGGAGCGCGATGGTCTCGATTTTCTTGCGCTTGGCAGGATTGGCCCAGCTCGCCTTGTTGGCGATGAGCTTGGTGTTGGTTTCAAGCAGCGTTTCGACGATGCGAAGCTTGTTCGCGCGGAGCGAACTGCCCGTCTCGGTGATGTCGACGATGGCGTCGACGAGGTCGGGCACCTTCACCTCGGTCGCGCCCCAGGAGAACTCGATCTCGGCCTTCACGCCCTTCTTTTCGAAGTAGCGCTTCGTGGTGTTGATCAACTCGGTGGCGATGCGCTTGCCGGCGAGATCCGCGATGGACTTCACCGACGAGGACTCCGGCACACAGAGAACCCAGCGGGACTTCAGCGTGGAGGCCTTGCTGTAGATCAGGTCGCACACCTCGACGACGTCGGAGTTGTTCTCCAGCACCCAGTCGTGTCCGGTGAGGCCGCAGTCGAAGAACCCATGCTCGACATAACGGCTGACCTCCTGGGCGCGGATGAAGCGCCCGTCGAGTTCGGGATCGTCGATGGACGGCTTGTAGGAACGCGAGCTGGTCGTGATCTTCCAGCCGGCTTTCGCAAACAGGTTTTTGGTGGATTCCTCGAGGCTGCCCTTCGGCAGACCGAGCATCAGGAGTGGCGCTTTTTCGGACACTCGGCCAAGGGACACTCCGGGGCGGTGTCATTCAAGCACTTTCCTCGGCAAGTCCGTGACGGTGAGGTGTCGGCGCATGGGTTGACAAGGGGCCGCTCCGCGAAGATACCCATGGCAGTTCGGTCATGCTAACCACGAATCCTTCCCGCACCGAGCCCAAGCCACTCATCATCATCGTCGAAGACGAAGCTGAGCTGGCGGCGCTCATCTCCGTCCACCTCGAGAAGGCGGGCATGCACACCCAGATCTGCAGCCGGGCCGCCCACGCGCTCAAGTTCCTGAAGAAGAACTTCGCCAACCTGCTGCTCCTCGACATCACCCTGCCCGACCAGTCCGGGTTTTCCCTGATGGAGGAGATCAAGGCCGCCGGCATCACCAAGATCAGCGACGAGCCCTTCGATTTTTGCGGGGCGATGATCACGCCCGAGCGGCTGGAGATCGCCTTTCCCTCCGGGGCCGCGCTCAAGCTCGGCCGGAAGGAACTCGGCATCCTCGCCTATCTCAACGCCAACCAGGGCCACGTCATCACGCGCCAGGCGCTGATCCATGCGGTGTGGGGCGTGCACGCCGATGTGCGGAGCCGGTCGCTCGACCAGTACGTCGTGAAGGTGCGCGACCTTTACAGCGAGCACGGGCTCGACCTGTCGGCGTTTCGCACCGTCCACGGCATCGGGTATATTTTCGACCCGAAGGGCGTGTCCAAAGAGGGGCGCTGAGCGCGGGTCCGCGCTGTAGGGCGTCCGACTTGCGGACGCCTGATGGGCGGGCGAACGAAGGCGTCTGCAAGACAGACGCCCTACAGGGACGAGGCACTCCGGCTCAGAACAGCTCGGCCTGGTTGTAGCGCTTCTCGGCCTCGGCGAGCGTGCTGCGCATTTCGTAGGACGCGAGGAGGCGCAGGAGCTCGGCGACCTGCGGGGCGGTCTTCTCGGCGGCGACGGTGGGGAGCGCGAGATTCAGCGTTGTGAGCTTGAGGTTGACGCGGAGCCGGTCGGCCCCGGCGGCGACGGCCTCGCGGAAGCGGTCGGGCTTCAGCTCGGCCGCGTGGGCGATGACACCCTCCAGATTCTTCCACTCGGCCAGCCACTTCGTGGCGGTCTTCGGACCGACGCCGTCGATGCCGGGGATGTTGTCCGAGGTGTCGCCGACGAGCGCGAGGTAGTCGGCGATCTGCTCAGGAGGGACGCCAAATTTTTCGACGACACCGGGGGCGTCGAGGAGACGCCAGCCCAGCTTCGGATTGGCCGCGGGCGGCGGGAGCATCATCTTGATCTGCGGGCCGACGATCTGGGCAAAATCCTTGTCGCTGCTCACGATGATGACCTCGTGGCCGGCCTTCGCCAGCGCCACGGCCTGGGCCGCGAGCAGGTCGTCGCTTTCGACGCCGTGCTGCTCGATGCCGACGAGGCCCATCGCGCGGGTGAGCAGCTTGACGGGCTCGATCTGCTGGCGGAGGGCGTCGGGCATCTCCTCGCGCTGAGCCTTGTATTCGGGATGCAGCAGCAACCGGTCCTGCGAGCCGCCGAGATCGAAGAAGACCAGGGTGGCCTCGGGCTTCTCCTGGTCGGCGAGCTTCCAGAGCGACTTCACCCAGCCGTGCAACGCCCCGGTGGGAAACCCGTCGGCGCGCGTCAGCTCCGGCAGCGCAAAGTAGCAGCGGTAGATCAGATTGAAGCCGTCAACGAGGAGCCATTTGGACATGGGGAGAGCGAGGTGGCAGATGGATTGGTTTGTCGACGGGAACGTCGCAACGACAAACGGCGGACGCGGCGGCGGTCGCGCGCGGCGTCCAGTCGGATGCCCTGAGGCGACCGGCTCGGAGAGCCGGCCCTACTCTCAGAGCACCTGCCTCGGAGCCCCAGCCTCCCCTGCCCGCTTACGGATCGACGTCGTAGACTTCCACGATGCCGATGCCGGTCGTGTTGTTCACGCCGCTGAGCTGCACGGTGTACGCGCCGGGGGCGAGCATCACGATCATCGCGGCATCCTTGCTGCCATTGGCGAGCGGGAAGGCGCCACCGCTCACG
Source organism: Verrucomicrobiota bacterium (assembly GCA_026398065.1). Lineage (GTDB taxonomy): Bacteria > Verrucomicrobiota > Verrucomicrobiia > Opitutales > Opitutaceae > GAS368. The sequence continues at coordinate 3,303 of JAPLTR010000726.1, forward strand.
GCGGCGGCGGCGATGACCGCGGCGTCGTCACTGGTGGACCAGTCGTCGTTGGTGCGGAGGGTGTTTCCGGCGGAGTCCTTGAGGGTCAGGATTGGATCGGCGAGCACGGCGTTCGCGCCGAGGCCGAAATTGCGGAGCGTCGGGCCGACGCCGCGCAGGAGGACGCGGCGGGACACGGTGCCGTTGATCACGAAGCCGGCGATGAGGACATTGTTGCCCGTGCCCACCTCGCCACGGGTGGCGACGTTGGCGGCCTTGGGACTCGTGGCGGTCGCGTTGCCGGCCGTGGCGTCGTAAACCTCGATGAGGACGACGCCCGTGCTGTTGGCGTTGGGGCCGCCGGCCTGCACGGTGTAGTTGCCGGGCGGCAGGGTGGCGAGCACGGCGGCATCGAGGGAGTTGTTGGCCAGGGTGAAGGTGCCGATGCGGTTCGTGGCCTGCTGCAACGCCGTCACGGCGGTGGTGTTGGCCGCGGCGTTGGCGTTCTGGTTCTGCCAGTTGTCGTTGGCGAGGATCTGCTGGCCGGCCGCGTTGTAAACCCCGAGGGACGGGTTCGCGAGGGCGCCGGTGACGTTGAACGGCGCGCCGTTGAGGCCGGGACCGACGACGCGGATCAGCATCTGGCGGGTCTGGTTGGCGGGGGCGCCGGCCGGATTGGCGATCACGAAGCCGGCGATCAGGCCCTGGTTGCCGCCACTGGTGACGCCGCGCGTGGAGATGTTGGCCACCCGGGTCGGCGCGTTCGAGAGCGTGAGCGTCGCCGGGTCGCTCGTCGCCGTGCCGGCGGTCGTCGTCACGACGACGGTGTACGTGCCGACGCGGCTCGTATCCACATTCGTGAGACTGAGCGTGGAGGTCGTCGCGTTGGCGATCGGGGTGCCATTGAACAGCCACTGATAAAGGATCGGCGGGGCGCCGAGGGCCTCGACCGAGAAGATCGCGCCGGAACGGGGCGCCACCACGAGCGACTGCGGATGCTTGAGGAAGGTGACGTAGCGGTACGTGTAGAGCAGGTCCTTGAGCAGGGAGTCCACCCGGGCGGCGTCGTCCGCCATCTTGACGAGGCCGTCGACGCGGACGGCGATCGCGTCGGTGATTTCCTTGGCCGAGAGGTTGGTCGGGGTCGGCGGGCGGTCGAGCTGGTAGTACAGCGCAGCGGCCCGGGCCTTGGCGAAGAGCGCGGCGTTGGTCGAATTGGTGTTGGTGATGAACTCCGCCAGGGCGGTGGGCAGGCCGACGGAATTGTACCCGCGACCGAGCGTGGTGGTGGCCGTGGTATTGCTGCGGAACTGGAGGTTCTGGAGCGGGCTGGGCGCACCCAGGCCGGCGGCCGTCCACAGGTTGGCGATGAAGGTGTCGGCGGGGATGGCGCTCGTGGGGGTGTTGAGCAGCGCGACCGTCGGCACGACCCCGTTCTTTGCGAAATACTCGTTCGAGAACAGGATGGAGTTGATCCCGTTGGAGAGTCCGCCGCCGCGCGTGATCGCGAGGAGCGTGGTGTAGTTGGACGGCGTGGGCCACTGCCCCATCAGCACCCAGTAGGACGCGAGCAAGTTGACCGGGGCCGAGAAGCCGGGCTGGGTCATCAGGTCGGTCACGATCTGCGTGCGGGGAATGGTGCCGGCGGCCACTTTGTCGGCCAGATCGGCGAGGACGAGCGGGTTGATGCCTGTGGTATTGGCGATGTCCGAATAGGACTGGATGATGAACGAGGTGTCGTCCTGGATCGGGTTGTTCCGCCGCACGACGACCTCGATGGGGGCCGCGATCGCGGTGTTGGCGGGGGTGGAGGCGTCGCTCGCGACGGCCGAGATCGTGTAGGTGCCGGAGACGGTCGGGTTCCAGTTGACCAGAAACTGGGTGTTGGCGTTGCTGCTGGAGCCCAGGCTCACGCCATTGGCGAAATACTGGACGCTCACGTTGTTGCTGTCGGTGTCGCGGGCATTGGCGGTCAACTGCATCTGGCGGCCGGTGGCGACGGAGTTGGGCGTCGCCGTGATCGTGGTGAAGGTCGGCACGAGGCTGGTGGCCGCGACGACGTTGATGAAATTGGTGGTCGAGGCGGCGACGTTGCCGGAGCTGTCCCGCGCGAGGGCCACGACTTCGGTCGAGCCGAGCGGCAGGCCCACAAACGAGGCGCTGCGGCGCCAAGTGTTGGTGAGCTGGTCGCGGGTCGCAAGGCCGATGCTGATCCGGTTCAGGTAGAACTCGACGCTCACGACCGCACCGTCGGAATCGGTGGCGGTGGCGGTGAGATTCGCCGTCGAGGCCGAGCTGACCGTGTTGGGCACGGTGATCGAGACCGTGGGCGCGATGCCCACGAGTTCATTGACGACCACACGGCGGGAGATCCCGCTGGTGGCAGCGGGAGAAGCACCGACCGTCGCGGACGACACCACGGTGTAGGTGCCGACCCCGGTGAGCAACGGGGGCGTCCAGATGGCGCGATAGGTGCTGGTCGTGCCGACGCGGCTGGCGTTGATGGTGGTGCGCTGGCCGTTGGCCGCCGAGGCGATGAACTGCACCGTGGGGGTCTGCGTGTTGTTGGTCCCCTGCGCCTGCGCGGTCGCCTCGAGAAAGATCGGCGAGCCGACGGTCGCCGTCACCGAGTCGTCCTCGGGGCGGACGAGCACGGTGATGGGCGCAGGGATGCCCCCGACCGTGAGCACGACGCTCGGCGAGGAGACCGCGGTGTTGCCGGTATCATCCGTCGCGACGACGTAGAGATTGTAGGTGCCGGCGACCGTCGGGATGTAAGTGACCAGTGTGGACGGAGGCTGGGGATTCGCGATCGCGGCGCCGGAGGGCGTGCCGTTGACGAAGAGCTGCAGGCTGGTGACCGTGCCGTCGTTGTCGATCGGCGTGGCGTTCATGAAGAACGGCGTCTGGATCGTCACCGAATTGGCGCCGCCGCCGATGGCGAACGGCGTGAGCGTGACGGTGGGCGGCGAACTGATCGAGGGCGAGATGTTGATCACCACCGGCGTGGCCGTGGTCGCGGTCGGCGCGGGGAAGAGCGTCTGGTTGCCGTTGTTGTCCCGTGCGATGGCATAGAGACTCACCGGGTAACGGCCCGTGTTGGGGTCAATGGTGAGGCCGGACAGGTCGAAATTGCCGAGATCGTAGGCGCGGCGCCAGACATTGGTCGCCTGCTCCTTGGTGGCGGTGCCGATGCTCACGTCGTTGAGGAAAAACTCGACGCTGCTCACGGTGGCGGCGCCGCCCGGTGCGGCCGTGACGCTGAAGTTCACCGTGGACAGGCTTTGCACGATCGCGGCATTGGCCGGGGAAATGCCCGAAAGCGTCGGCGGGGCGCCCACGGGGTTGGCGACATTCACCTTGAGGATGGCGGCCGTGACCGCACTGAGGGAATTGGAGTCGGTCACGCGCGCGGTGATTTCGTGCGCACCGATCTGGGCGGTGACAGGCGTCCACTGGAAGGTGTACGCGGCGGAGCCGTTCGCGTTGGGCAGACGGGTGGCGACCTGCTGTCCGTCCACCAGCAGCTCCACGAGGAAGATCGTGGCGCCGGTGCCGGGCGTGGCGGTGAACGTGACGTTGAAGGGCACGTTCGGCGTCGAGCGGGCGGCGACGGCGGTGCTCGGCGAGGCGATGGTGATGGTGGGGGTGCCGAACGCCGCGGTGATCCGGACGGAATTCGAGACCGTGGTGTTGCCGCGGTCGTCGGTCGCGATGGCGTCAAAGGTGAAATTGCCCGTGGTCGTCGGCGTGTAGCTCGTGGTGAAACTGTTCGGCGGGATGATGGCCCCGGAGACCGGCGCGCCGTTGGCGTAGAACTGGAGATTGGCGACCGAACCGCCGGTGGTGGCCACCGCGGAGGCGGCGAGCGTCACGGCGGTGTTCGGAATGACCGTGGCGTTGTTCGTCGGCGTCAGGAGGCGCACGGTCGGTCCGACCCCGACGGCCGCGGTGACGTTGAACGTGTAGTACACGTCACGGGCCAGGCCGGCGTTGTCGATGGCGCGCGCCGTGAGGACGTAGGTGCCGGCCTCGGCCGGCGCGACGTAGCGGAAATTGTAGGGGGCGACGGTCTTCTCCCCGACCTTGGTGACGCCGTTGATATAAAACTCCACGCGGGAGATGGCGCGGCCGGAAAACGCGGTCGCGTTGACCAGGACGTTGCGCGTCGCACCGGCGGGCAGCGTGGTGCCCGTGGTCCCGTTGCTGCCGGGAGTCACGCCCAGGGTGATGGTGGGCGCGGTGGAATCGGTGACCGTGACATTGGCGGTGGCGGAGACGGTCGCGTTGGTCTTGTCGTCCGTGGCAATGGCGACAATCGAGACCGGGCCGATGCTGGTCGGGGTCCAGGCCG
>JAPLTR010000298.1 GCA_026398065.1 Verrucomicrobiota bacterium
TGGGCAACGACACCAACGCGATGCTGGCCTGGGGCCGCGCGTGGTCGGGGCTGATCGCTGTGACGCTCGGCCTGCTGGTCTGGCGATGGTCCCGCCAGATCTTCGGGCCGGAGGGAGGAATGCTGTCCCTGCTGCTCTATGTCCTCAGTCCGACCGTGCTCGCCAATGGCGCGCTCATCAACGCCGACATGGCCAGCGCCCTGGGCTTCCTCGCCTCGGTCTGGTGCCTCTGGCGCGTGCTCCAGCACGTCACCGTCGGGCGGGTGCTCCTCAGTGCCCTGGTGGTCGGAGCCCTCTTTGCCACCAAGATGTCGGCGGTGCTCATCCTGCCGGTCGCATTGATCCTGGTGGTGGCGCGGTTGATCGACCGGCGCCCGCTGCCCGTCGGCCCATCGCGCCAGGTGACCCCACGCCTCGGCCGAACGGCCGTGTTCGCCGCGGTCGCCGCCCTCCATCTGGCACTGGCCGTTGCAGTCATTTGGGGACTGTACGGTTTCCGCTACTCGGCTTTCCGTGCCGACCGGCCGGCCGGTCGTTTTAACTATCCGTGGGAATGGGCGCTCGATCTCCCCGACCCCATCGCGATGTTGAACCGGCTGAATCTTTCCGAGGCCCAGCGGCAAAGCGCCATCGATCGCCTGGTCGCCCACCGTGCCACAGCCGCACAATGGTACTACAATGCGTTTGATGCCATGGAGGAGATCCGCACGACGGTCCTCTCCGGCGAGCAACAAACCGCGCTTGCGACCCTGCGGGAGGCCGACGCCCCCGGTCTTCCCGGCCGCCTGGTCCAATTTGCCCGGCGCCACCGCCTGCTGCCCGAGGCGTTCATCTTTGGCTATGCGCAGGTCTGGAAGCTTTCCCACGGCCGCGGCGCCTTTCTCAACGGGGAGACCCGTTTCACGGGATGGCGGCACTTCTTCCCGTATGCCGCGCTGGTCAAGACCCCGCTCGCTTTCTTTGGCCTCATGGCGATCGCGCTGTTCGCCTTGCTCCGCCAACGCCCGCCGGCGCCGGATCGTTCCGCGGGTTCCCTGGGTCGGACCCTGGCGGAAAGTGCCACGCTCCCCCTCGGGCTTCTCATCGGGATCTATTCGGCCGCCGCCATCATGAGCCAGGTGAATATCGGCCTGCGGCACATCCTGCCGGTTTTCCCGCCGCTCTTCATCCTGTGCGGAGCCTGCGTCGCCTGGTGCCCGTCCGGTTCTCCCCGCCCTCCCGCGGCGGGGCTCCGCCGGTTCGCGCCCCCCATCCTTGTCCTGCTGGTCCTGGGCCTCGCCGTGGAGACCGCCCGGTGGTTCCCCAATTACCTGGCCTACTTCAACGGCCTCGTCCGCCCCTCGCAGGCCTACCGGCACCTCGTCGACAGTTCGCTCGACTGGGGGCAGGACCTGCCGGCTGTTCGGCGCTACCTCGACCAACACCCGAACCAAGGCCGCACCTATTTCGCCTATTTCGGCATGGATCGTCCCTCCCGCTACGGCATTTCCGCCACCCTGATTTATGGCTACCTGGGAATCGAGGTCGCCGCAAAACCCGCCTTGAAGGTCCTTGAGCGGCTCTCGGTCGCCGCCGACGGCGCCAAGATCGGCGAATTTCTGCAACGGGAACCGGCTTATGACCCGACCCTCATCTCGTCCGTCGAGGTGGGCGGCTCCACCGGGGTCTTGCTGGTCAAACGTCCGTCTGAACTCCGTCTCGCCGCCGGCACCTACCTGATCAGCGCGACCCTGGTGCAGCCGATCTACTACCCCAAGGCCGGCGGACCATGGAGCCAGGATCACGAGCAGACCTACCGCCGGCTGCTCGCCCTCGTCCGCCCCCTCCTCTCCGACGATCCTGCCCGGGCCACCGCCCTCGAAAGCTCTACCGCGGCGGAATGGCTGCAGATTTTCGCTGACTTCGATGAGTTTCGTTTTGCGCGCCTGACGGCGTTCCTCCGCGCCCGTGAACCCGCTGACAATATCCGCGGGACGGTGCTCGTCTATCATCTGACGGAGGCCGACCTGATGGCGGCCCTCGAGGGGCCCCCACCTTGACGCTCGCACCACGCGCTTCGCCGGTCCCTACAAGGCGCGGCCGGCCTCAGCTCGCGTCCAGCGCGTCCAGCTCCGCAAAATAGTCCGCCTTCACCCACGCCGGCAGATCCGCGACCTCGAAACCGTTCCGGGCGATCCGCACCAGTGTCGCGCGGTCCAGCCCGGCCTCGGTCGCGAGCGCGACATACTCGTCGTTGAGCCGGTTGCCGAAGAGCATCGGGTCGTCCGTGCTGATCGTGCAGCGCACGCCGGCATCGAGGAACCGCTTGATCGGGTGCTCGCGCATCGAGGGCACCGCGAGGAGCTTCACATTGCTGATCGGTGTCATGTCGAGTGTCACATCGCGGTCGCGCAAAAGCTGCATGACCGCCGGATCGGCCAGCGCCGACAGTCCGTGCTGTACCCGCCGCACGCCCAGATACTCCACCGCCCGTCGCACATCGTCGGGCGGCGCAAACTCCCCGGCGTGCGCCTTGATGACCTTGCCCAGCGCCCGCACTTTCTCCCAGATGTCCGCACTCCACGGCTGAAACTCCGGCCGCTCGAAGCCGTGCAGGTCCACGCCCGCGATCTCGTCCCACGCGATCGCCTCGTCCACCACCTTCGCCAGCGGGCCCGCGTAGTGATCGCGAAACATCCCGAGAAACAGCCGCAGCTCCAGCCCCGGCGGCTTGGCCGCGTGGATCGCCCGCGCGATCTCGCGAAACGGCACGTCGCCGATCCGCTCCGCCGTGCCGAGGTGAAAGCTCGCCTCGAGATACTTTCCGTTCTGCGCCACCACATCCTCCATCACGCGCTTGCAGCTCTCGAAGTAGTTTTCCGGGGAGACAAACCACTTGAAGAAATACCGGTCGAACTGCTCCTGAAACTGCGCGAAGTCCGTAAACCGAAAATCCGGCCGCCAGTACACCGGCGGTTTTGCGAAATACTCCGGGTCCATCCGCCGCGCCAGCTCGAGCGGCAGCGAACCTTCCAGATGGAGGTGCGTTTCGGTCTTGGGCAGGCGTTGGACGAAGGCGGCGAGGTCGGGCGGACTCATGCTCACCGTTAGCAGCCCACGTGCCGCCCCCGGCTGTCAATCCACCTCGCGCGCCTCCGAGGCACGCCAATTGCTCCCGCTGCCCACACCCATGCTGCCTCCCCCGCTCCGCCACGCCCCGCCCGTCATCGTCGCCGGCATCCCGGTCGCCAAGCCCCGCGCTCCGCGCCCCGCCCGCGACCTCACGCTCGTCCTCGGCGCCATTCCCCAGGAAACCGACCTCGTCGAATGGGCGCTCGCGAAGAAGCAGCCGGGTAAATTTGCCGGCTTCCCGTACACCGAGGGCCGCATCGGCGACCGCCGTGTCATCGTCGCCGTCACCGGCATCGGCAAGACCAACGCGACGATGATCACCACGCTCTTCGTCGAAAAATTCCGGCCGCACGAGGTGCTCATGTGCGGCACCGCCTCGCGCATCGACCCCGCTATTCGCAATGGCGACGTCATCGTGGGCGAGGTCACCTGCAACCACGACATGGGATCCCTCGGCGCCGGCTACGTCATGGAGTACTTCGGCTCCGAGGGCCCGCTCGGCGACCACTCGCCCATCGTCTATCCCGGCGACCGCCGCCTCCTCGCCGCCGCGAAGCGCGCCCTCCGCACCCACGTCCCCGAGACCGCCACGCACCACACGCCCGCCTATGTCCCGGTCGTGCGCCTCGGCCGCATCACCTCGGGAGACCAGTTTGGCATCACCGACGAGCGCATCGCCGACATCCTCCGCCAGCTCCGGCCCAATCTCATGGAGATGGAAAGCGGCTCCGTCGCCGAGGTCTGCTACTACCTGCGCGTGCCGTTCCTCTGCATCCGCAGCGGCAGCAATCGCACGCAGAACTCCCCCGACAACGACTACCGCACCCTCTCGCCCTTCGCCTCGCGCCAGGCCGCGCTCTTCACCGTGTCGCTCGTCCGCGAACTCGCGAAACGCCCCGCCGCGAAAAAGCCATGAAGCTCTTCACGCGCGGCGACGTCGATGGCTTCTGCGCCATCGCCCTCGACAATCTCGTCCAGCTCCTCCTCGTCCCCGCGCTCTGCCTCAACGTCGTCGGTTTCCCGCCGTCCCTCGTCTACGGCCGCATTCTCCCGGGCATCGCCGTCTCCTACCTCGTCGGCAATCTCTTCTACGCGTGGCAGGCGCACCGCCTGGCGAAAAAGGAAAACCGCACCGACGTCTGCGCGCTCCCCTTCGGCCTCAACACCCCGACGTTCATCGCCTACGTCTTCCTCGTGATGCTGCCCGCGAAGCAGATCGCCATCGCGCAGGGCGCTCCCAATCCCGACGAGATCGCGTGGCAGGCCGGGCTCGTCGCGTGCATCGGCTCCGGCTGCATCGAGTTCTTCGGCGCGTTCATCAGCGAGCGCCTCCGCCGCATGACGCCCCGCGCCGCCCTCCTCGCCGCGCTCTCGGGGGCGGGCATGGCCTTTCTCACGCTCAACTTTCTCTTCAACACCTTTGCCCATCCCCTCGTCGGGCTCGTCACCCTCGGCCTCGTCCTCCTCTTCTACTTCGGTCGGGTGAAACCGAAGTTCGGCATCCCCGCCGCCCTCGTCGTGCTCGCCGTCGGGGCCGCGCTCTCGTGGCTCACCGGCCTCGCCCCGCAGGGCGCCCTGCCCGCCAGCGGGACCTTCGGCTGGCACCCGCCCCTCCCGGTCTTCGGCGCGCTGTGGGCGGCGTTCGGCGGCGGCCACCTCCTGCCCTACCTGTCGGTCATCATCCCGATGGGCCTGCTCAATCTCCTCGCCTCCCTGCAGTGCGTCGAGTCCGCCGCCGCCGCGGGCGACTCCTACTCCACGAAATCCTCCGGCCGTCCCCGCCGACGCCGGCCTCGCCATCATCATCTGGATCGGCCTCATCATCTGCGTGCAGGCCTTCGAGGTCACGCCGCAACGCCACTGGCCCGCGGTCGTGCTCGGCACCATGCCCGTCGTGATCGCCTGGGCCACCTTCCTCGCCAAAAACGGCCTCCGCATCGCCGGCTACGGCACGACCCCCGGCACCGAGTTTTCCCCTAAACTCCTCGATGCCTTCCATGCCTCCGGGACCTTCCTCGACGGCGGCTTCGCCCTTGAACAGGGCACATTCTACTGCGCCCTCGTGCTCGCCACGGTCACGGTCTTCATCATCGAGCGCCGCCTTCTGGTCGCCGCCGGCTGGGCCCTCGCCGCCTCGGTGCTCTGCCTCCTCGGGCTCATGCACTCGTGGCGTTTCACCCCGAGCGACACCGTGAGCGCGCTTCCGCTGCTCGACCGTCTCACCGGCACCGGCCGCCCGGGCGAGCCGCTGTTTCCCGCCGCCATGTACGCCGCCGGCTATGCGGGCATCGCCGTGCTGCTGGTGCTCGCGCGCTGGTTCACCGAACCGGAAAACGACGAGGCGGCCCCGCCGCCGGTGGCATAGCAACGCCGGTAGGGACGTCTCTCCGAGACGTCCGGGGGGCGCAGGGTGATGCGCAAGACCCGTCGCGATTAAACTATCGCCGCCGCGGCGGACGCCTCGGAGAGGCTTCCCTACCCCGCCTCCCACCGCCGCCCACCCTCACCGGACCTGCAGCGTGTCGCCCTCGAACGTGATGCCGAGCGACGGCACCGTCACCGCCTTGCGCGTGCCCGACTTGATCACGCGGCCCGCGAGCCACGCGTCGTAGCCCGTCGCCTTCGCCGCCGCGAGCACCGCGTCGGCCTTTTCCGGGGCGACATAGGCCGCGAAGCCCACGCCCTGGTTGAAGGTCGCGTACATTTCCCGCCGGTCGATCGGGCCGGCCTCTTCCAAAAATTGAAACAGCGCCGGGGCCGGACGCGGGTCCGTGATCTCGTACACAAACGGCTCGTCGAGCCGCATGAGTTTCCGCCAGCCGTGGCCGGTCACGTGCGCGACGTAGTTGAGCTTCAGCCCGCGGCGCTGACACTCCCGCACAAACGCCACGTAGATCACCGAGGGCGCGAGCAACGCCTCGCCGTAGGTCCGCAGGTCGCCGTGCCCGATGGGTGTCTGGTAGCCGTGCGGCAGGTGCGCCGCGACCTTGCGGCACAGCGACAGCCCGTTCGTCTGCACGCCCGAGCTCGCGAGAAAGATGATCCGGTCCCCGTCGCGCACCTCGCCCGTGATGCGGAGCTGCTTCGGGAAGATCTTCCCGATGGCCGAGCCCGCCAGCACGATGGCCTCGGGTTCGACGATGCCGCCGAGCGTCGGCGTCTCGCCGCCGCCCCACACCGCGCCGGCCGCCTTGCAGCCCTCGGCAAAGCCCGCGACCAGCGCGTTCGTGCGCTTCTCGTCGGCAAACCAGCCCGAGTCGCCCACCGCCGCGTGCATCGCCACCGAGATCGGCAGCGCCCCGCAGGTCACGAGGTCGTTCACCATCGTTGCGACGGTGTCGATCGCGATCTCATGGTAGAAACATTTCCCGGTCGCCGCATACACCGCGTCCGCCACGAGGTTCTTCGTGCCGAGGCCCTCCTCGACGTGCGCGAGGAAATGGTCCGCCGCCTCGATCAGGTAGGCGCTCTCGCCGCGCGTCGTCGCCGGCTCCGCGTAGCCATGGTCCGCCAGCACCCCGGCCGTCGTGCGCGCGGCCTTCTGGCACGCGCGCTTGAACGCATCGAGCTGATCGTAACGGACACCGGAGGATTCGTAGCTCAGGGACATGAATGAAGATGGAGAAAACGAGATCGGCGGAACCGCGCCTCAGTACGCGCGCCCCTCGGCCTTTTCGTAGTAGTTGAGAAACGCCTGGTTCACCACGCGGTAGCCGCCCGGGGTCGGGTACTTGCCCGTGAAATACCAGTCGCCCGTGTGGAGCGGCACCGCGGCGTGGAGGTTCTCGATCCGCTGGAAGATGATTTCGATCTCGCCCTTCCACTCGATGCCCTTCGGCCTCACGCGCTCGACGATCTTCGCGGAGATCTCCTCCGGGGTGAACGGCTCGTAGATGCGCCGCACGTGGTTGACCGACCCGCCGCGCGTCACCTCGTCGTGGCACGCCTTGTAGACGTCCGCGAGCAGCCCTGACTGGCCGCGCTCGCGCAGGAGCTCGATCGCCGCCTCGAAGGCGATGAACTTGCCCAGCTCCGACATGTCGATGCCGTAGCAGTCGGGATAGCGGATCTGCGGCGCCGTCGAGACGATCACGATCTTCTTCGGCTGCAGCCGGGCCAAAATGCGCAGGATCGATTTCCGCAGCGTCGTGCCGCGCACGATCGAGTCGTCCACGCACACCAGGTTGTCCCCCGGCTTCACCGAGCCGTAGGTGATGTCGTACACGTGGCTCGCGAGCTGGTTGCGCAGGCTCTCCTGCCCGATGAAGGTGCGGAGCTTGATGTCCTTGCTCACGACCTTCTCGCCCCGCGGCCAGTTGCGCAGAATCAGGTCGTCCAGCACGGCCTCCGTCAGTTCGCCCGCCGCCGCCGCCTTCAGGATCGCCGCCTTCACCTCGTCGCGCCGCCGCGTCCGCAGCGCCGACATCATGCCGTAGTAAGCGACCTCCGCCGTGTTCGGGATGAAGCTGAACACCGTGTTCGCCCAGTCGTGGCCGATGGACTTGATCACCTGGTCGGCGAGCCCGCCGCCCAGCGCCTGGCGCTCGCGGTAGATGTCGAGGTCGTTGCCCCGCGAAAAATAGATGCGCTCGAACGAGCACGAGGTCCGGGCCATCGGCGCGGTGAACTGCACCGACTTCACCGTCCCGCGCTTCTTCATCACCACCACGTGCCCGGGCTCGACTTCCTTCACCTCTTCCACCGCGAGGTCGAACACCGTCATGAGCGGCGCCCGCTCCGACGCGAACGCCACGACCTCGTCGTTCTGGAAATAAAACGCCGGCCGGAGGCCCGACGGGTCGCGCGCGACGAACGCGTCGCCGTTGCCGATCAGCCCGGCGATCGCATAGCCGCCGTCCCACTTCTGCGAGGCGCGCGTGAGCACCCGGGCCACGTCGAGATCCTCGCTGATCCGCCGCGAGAGCTCCTCGCCGGAATGCTCGCGGGTCCGCAGGTACCGGTAGATGTCCTCGTGCTCCTCATCGAGGTAGAAGCCGATTTTCTCCAACACCGCCTGCGTGTCCGACGCGAAGATGGGATGCTGACCGATCGCGATGAGGCTGGCGTTCAGCTCCTTCGTGTTGGTCATGTTGAAGTTCCCGCACAGCGCCAGATTGCGCGTCGGCCAGGAACTCCGCCGGAAATACGGGTGGCACGCGCTCACCCCGTACCCGCCGCTCGTGCCGTAACGCAGGTGGCCGAGCAGGAGTTCGCCGCCGAAGTCGAAATGCTTTTTGACCGTGTCCGGGAACTCCGGATGGATCTCCCCCTTCGTGGTCAGGTCGCGGTACTGCTCGAGCAGCGCGCCGAAGACCTTGTCGAGGGGGTTGGGCGTCGTGTTGCGCTCGCGAAACATGTACGGCTCGCCCGCCGGCATATCGAGCTTCACGCAGGCCACGCCCGCGCCGTCCTGGCCGCGGTTGTGCTGCTTTTCCATCAGCAGAAACAGCTTCTCGAAGCCCCACAGCGGCGACCCGTACTTCTCCGCGTAATGGGAGAGCGGCTTGAGCAGACGGATCAGGGCGATGCCACACTCGTGGCCGATGTGCTCGCTCATGCGTGCACCCCCGCTTGGCGGACCTTAGTCGTTGCAGTTCGCTGGATGGATTCGATCGGCATTCGGCAAGAAAGGTGACCATCTCGAAGAGGCAACCGGAATGGTCAACGGCTTTCTCCACCTCACGCGTCTTATGCCCGCAACCTTACGGGATTCTGACGCCCGGGGCGCCCCCCGGCCAGGCGGTGGGTGGCAACGGTCCACCGGTATTCCGTAGGCCGCCCGCTCGCGGGCGCTTCAGGACGTGAACGCCCCTCCACCCGTCCCCTCCCCTCACCACCGCAAGCGAAAGGACCGGCCGCCGTCAGGGGGTCGTTGACCCCGCTCTCTTCGCGGCCGCTCCCGCCGCCCCGGCACTGTGTTCTTTTATAATACCTAGTAAACACTTTAAGGTTGACTTAATGGTTATTTTCGACTGAATCGCGCCACACGCCTCCCTTCCGCCTCCCCGCCCGCCGGATCGCCGACCGCTCCGACGCGCTTTGCTCCGCTATGCGCTCAACCGCGCCCAACCTCTCCCTCACCCCTCCCCGGCCACCCGTCC
>JAPLTR010000180.1 GCA_026398065.1 Verrucomicrobiota bacterium
GCGGTCGGCCAGCAGCGCGTCGATGCGCCGGAGCTGGTGGGTGGAGTCCGCGCTCGACACCCGGGCGCGGGGACGGACCCACTCACGGAGCAGGCCCGGGACCGCCAGACCGACGATGAGGGCCGACAACACCATCGAGAAGCCGATCGCCTCGAGGTTGAGTCCGCCGGACGCGCCGTGGGCGGCGCAGCTCACGAGCCGCTCACCCGACTCGGCCTGGTGCAGTCCCGCCGAGAGAAACCACGCCAGCGGCACGGCGCTCGACGCCACGATCACCGCGTACCGCAGGGCGGACTGCCGCGGGAGTCCCGTGCGGGGCTCGAGTCGCGAGAGCGCGACCAGCACGGCCTTGGCGGCCAGCGCGGAAGTGGGGAGCGCCACCGCCACGACCAGCACGGGCCCAAGCAGCGGGAAGACCGCCTCGTTCACGAGCCGAGCTCCTTGCGGCGCAACCGGATCAGCCGCTCGAGTTCGTCGAGCGACGAGGTATCGGCCGACGAGACCGTCTCCACCAGGAGCGCCAGAGACTCCTTGCCCGCCGGCGCGCCGATACTCTCGAAGACCTCGCGCGCGGTGGCCTGGAGGAACTCCTCCCGGTCCGAGCACGCGGAGTAGACGTACCGCTTGCCGTCGCGCTCGCGCGACAGGAGCCCCTTCTCGTAGAGGCGGGCGACCGTCGTCATCACGGTCGTGTAGGCGACCTCGCGGCGCTTCTCGAGCACCACACGATGTCCATGATCTCGGCCTCGAGATCGTGGAGGCGGAGGGCGACCCCGCGCTGGCCCGGCCGGAGACGGAAGGTCATGGTGGTGTATCGCTACTATGATTGGTAGTACGATGCAATCCCTCCACCTCACCCGAGCAACGAGGCCGACTGCGATCCCACCCGCAAGACACTCGGGGGGAGCCTGGGTGGGCGATCGTCAGCCCGAAAGGCTTCGCAACTCCAATGCACCTTCCCCCCCTCCACACTCTGCTCTACGCCCTCGTCCCAGCGATCGTGATGGCGGCGAGCGGGGCCATCGCGACCCTGCGCACGCCTAGTCCCTGGCTGCGCGCGGCGATCCTCCACTTCGCCGCCGGGGTGGTGTTCGCAGTGGTGACCGTCGAGATCGTTCCCGACGTCATGCGCGCCCACCGCGCGGGCGAGACGATCGTCGGCTTCGTGATCGGCGTAGCGGCGATGCTCGGCATCCGGGCGCTCGGTCGAAAGGAAGAGCGCGAGGAGGGCCCGGAGGCCACGAGTTCGCTGGCGGCGGGACGGTTTCCCTCCGGCATGGTCGCGGGGGTCGCGGTGGACATCGTGGTCGATGGTCTGATGCTCGGTATCGGATTCGCGGCGGGTGGCAAGGCCGGCCGGCTCCTCGCGCTCGCGCTCACGATCGAACTCATCTCGCTGGGCCTCGCGACCTCGACCTCACTCGGGAAGGCGGGCGTCGCGCCCGCGCGCCGCGTCGCGCTCACCTCGGGCATCGCGATGCTCTTCACGCTTAGCGCGGCCCTCGGCCTGACCCTCCTCGGACACCTGCCGCCGCACGTCCTCGCGGGCGTGCTTTCGTTCGGCACCGCGGCGCTCCTCTTCCTCGTGACCGAGGAGCTCCTGGTCGAGGCCCACGAGGAGCCGGAGACTCCGCTCCTCACGGCGACCTTCTTCGCGGGCTTCCTGCTCATCCTCATCCTCGGCATGTACGCGTGAGGCGGGCGGTCTGCGACGGCGGGAAGGCCCGCGCGATGAGGCGGCGGTCGCGCACCACATGAGCCCGCCCCGTCCGAGCTTGGGAGAGGCGCTGCGCCCCTACGTTGCGTCCCTGCGGGAGGAGCCGAAGCTCCGGTACTTCTTCCTGTGGACGCTCATCGACGACCTCGGCACCGTCGTCTCGGCGTGGGCGGGCACGATGTTCGTGGCCACGATCGTGCGATCGCCCGCCGACATGGCGACCTTCGTGATCCCCATGATCTGGGCACGGCTCGTGGGCGGCGCGCTCGCCGGCCCCCTGGCCGACTGGAACGCCGGGCGCGGCCCCGAGGCGCTCCGGCGGTGGCGCTACAAACTGGTGTTCTGGCGCTACGTGGCGCTGTTCCTCGCGCTCTCCGCAGTGGTCGCGCTGATGGCCCTGGGGCGGGTCACCCTCCCGCGGATGATCGCGTACTTCGTCTGCCAG
>JAPLTR010000224.1 GCA_026398065.1 Verrucomicrobiota bacterium
CAGGCGAAGGTGCTCAAGCTCATCGTCAAGACCGACGTCTTCGGCTCCGCCGAGGCCGTGCGCTCCGTGCTCGAGGGCATCAAGAGCACCAAGGTTTCGCTCGAGATCGTCTCGATCGAGGTCGGCCTCGTGACGAAGAACGACGTGCTCATGGCCGGCGCCGCCGGCTCGGTGATCGTCGGCTTCCACACGAAGCTCGAAAACGGCGTCACCCCGCTCGCGAAGCACCATGGCGTGCGCGTCGAGACGTACGAAATCATCTACGAGATGGCCGACAAGGTCCGCGACATGATGGCGGACCTGCTCGACCCCGACCTCAAGGAGACCAAGACCGGCGCCGCGGAAGTCCGCCAGGTGTTCCCGCTCGCCAAGGGCTTTGTGGCCGGCTGTCTCGTCACCGAGGGCAAGATCAACCGCAATGCCTCCGCCCGCCTCCGCCGCGGCCGCGAGATCATCCACGAGGGCAAGATCAGCACGCTCAAGCGCTTCAAGGACGACGCCAACGAGGTGCGCGCCGGCCTCGAGTGCGGCATCAAGCTCGACGACTTCAACGGCTACAACCCGGGCGACGTCATCGAGTGCTACGAGGTTCAGAAGGTCCGGGCCTCCCTGTAATTTCGATTTTCGATTCTCGATTTTCGATTAGCAGGGCAGGCGACAGGGAAAAATCGAAAGTCGAAAATCAGAAATCGAAAATCCCATGAGCAACCGCACCATCCGCGTCAACGAGCTCGTGCAGCGCGAGCTCAGCGACATCCTGCACCGCCACTTCCAGACCGAGGCGGTGACGATCACGATCACCGACGTGAAGGTTTCTCCGGACCTGCACGACGCGCGCGTCTTCATCAACGTCATCGGCGATGCCGACACCGCGGAGAAGAAGCTCCGCTGGCTGCGCACCAAGGCCGTCGAGATCCGCCAGGAGCTCGGCCGCCGCATCGTGCTGAAGTTTCTCCCCAAGTTTGAGTACGTCCTCGACCAGGGGGCCATCCGCGGCGAGCGCACGCGGCAGCTGATCGACGAGCTCGGGCCGATGACGCCCGACGAGCCCGAGAAAAAACCGGAGCCGGAAAAAGCTCCCTGACGTGGAGAAGTTCTACCCAGCGTTTTCGGCCGAATTCGCCCGCCTGCTGGCTGCGCTCGCCGGGCGGCGCATCGCCGTGATCGGCCACGCCCGGCCCGACGGCGACTGCATCGGCTCGCAGGTGGCGGTGGCGCGCGTGCTGACCGCACTCGGCTTCGACGTGGTCTGCGTCAACGCCGACCCCGTCCCGCGCCGTCTCCAGTTTCTGGTGACAGGCATGACCTTTCTCCGGACCGACGACGTCGTGAACACGCCCGACGACCGCGCGGCGATCTTCGTGGACTGCGCCGATCACGCCCGCGGCGGGGAGCGGCTGAAGCTCCGCTATCCCGCGCCCGTCGCGGTCATCGACCACCACCTCTCGAATGTCGGCTACGCGGCCTTCAATCTGGTGGACAGCGGCTCGGCGGCGACCTGCGAAATCCTCGCCGGCATGTTTTTCGACAACGGCCTGCCCGTGGACGCGCAGACGGCGCAGGGGCTCTACACGGGCATCCTCACCGACACCGGCCAGTTTCGCTTCAACTCGACGTCCCGCCGCTGTTTCCTGCTCGCCGGCGAACTCGTGGCGCGCGGGGCGAACCCGGCCGAGGCCGGCTACCAGCTCTACGAGCGCGAAACCGAGGGGAAGCTGCGGCTGCTCCAGCATTTCCTGGCGTCGCTCCGGGTGGAAAGCGGCGGTCGCGTGTGCGTCGGCCGGCTGGCCGCGGGTGTTTTCGAGGAGACCGGTACCAGTGCCGAGGACACCGAGGGGCTGGTCGACTACGCCCGCAGCATCGAGGGCGTGGAGATCGGCGCGCTGATCGAGGAGAAATCCGACGGCACGGTGAAGGCCAGTCTGCGCGCCAAGGACCCGGCCTACCGCGTCGATCTGGTGGCCGCGCAGTTCAACGGCGGCGGGCACGCCTGCGCCGCGGGTCTGAACCTCAAGGAGGGCACGAAGGATTTCCCTGAGCGCCTCATCCGGGCGTTGAACGAGCGCATCGCCGCGGTCGACGCCGCCCGAAAACCCTGACTCATGCTGCAGCAACCCAGAGAACTGGAGGGCATCCTCCTTGTGGACAAACCCCGCGACCATACGTCGCACGACGTGGTCGCGCGCCTGCGCGGCAAACTGAAGATGAAGCGGATCGGCCATGCCGGCACGCTCGATCCGATGGCGACCGGCCTGCTCGTGATCCTCGTGGGGAAGGCCACCAAGGTGTCCCAGTACCTCGTCAGCCTCGACAAGGAATACGAGGGCACGATCGAGCTGGGCAAGGTCACCGACACCCAGGACGCCGACGGCGAGGTGATGGAGACGCGGCCGGTGCCCCCGCTGACGGACGCCGACGTGCTGGCCGGAGTGAAGGGTTTTCTCGGCGACCAGTACCAGATGCCGCCGATGTACTCGGCGATCAAGATCGACGGCCAGCCGCTCTACAAGGCCGCGCGCAAGGGCGAGGAGATCGAGCGCGAGCCCCGCTTCATCCGCGTGATGAGCTGGGATGTGCTGCGGTTTGCCTCGCCGCACATCGACTTCCGCCTACGCTGCACGAAGGGGACCTACGTGCGGACCCTCGCGCACGACCTCGGCGCCAAGCTCGGGTGCGGCGGTCACCTCACCGCGCTGCGCCGCACGGCGACGGACAAGTTCACCGTGGCGCAGGCGCTGACCCTCGACCAGATCCAGGCCCTGACGTTGACGGAGATCGAGCAACGGCTGATCCCGGCCCGCGAGGCGGTGCCGAGTTTTGTGCGGTGAGCCAGCCGGTCCAGCTTTCCAGTCTCGCGGCCGCGGGCGGGTTGCCCGTCCGACCGCTGCATCTGGCGATCGGGATGTTTGATGGCGTTCACCTGGGACACCGCGCCGTGATCGAGGCCGCGGTGCGGTCCGCGCGGCGGAGCGGCGGCCAGGCGGCCGTGCTGACCTTCTGGCCGCATCCGAGCGTGCTGTTCCGCCCGGAGAGCCCGACGCGCCTGATTCAGGACGCGCCCACGAAGGCCCGCATGCTGCTGACCCTCGGGGTCGATGCCGTGATCACGCAGCCCTTCACGCCGGAGCTCGCGGGGGTGGCGGCCGAGGAGTTCCTCCCGTGGCTGAAGCAACAGGTGCCGCAGCTGGCGGCGGTCTACGTCGGAGAGAATTTCCGCTTCGGACGCGGCCGGCGCGGCGATGTGGCGCAGATGCTGGCGAGCGCGCGACAGCAGGGCCTGAGCGTGTTCAGCGCGCCCCGCGTGAGCCTTGACGGCGAGCCGATCAGCAGCACGCGGATCCGCGCGCTGCTCGAAGCGGGCGAGGTCGCGGCGGCGAATTCGCTCCTCGGATACACCTATTTCGCGCACGGAGTGGTCACGCCGGGCAAGCGCCTTGGGCGCACCATCGGGTTTCCCACGCTCAATCTTCCCTGGTCGCCGGGCCTGCGTCCGCGCCTCGGGGTCTATGCCGTCCGGGTCGTGAAGGCCGGTCTCGCAGCCCCGCTGCCGGGGGTGGCGAACTACGGGCTGCGCCCCACGGTGGAGCAGTCCACGGAGCCGCGCCTCGAGATCCACGTGCTGGGCGAATGCCCCGTGGGGGAGGGCGACGAGATCACGGTGGAATGGCTTCGTTTCCACCGGCCGGAAATGAAGTTCGCCAGTGTGGAAGCGCTTCGGGCCCAGATCGAAAAGGACCGACTGGAAGTAAGTGCAGATTTTTCCTTGCACTAAGGCGGCGTGGTGGCGTTACTCGCCGACCTCAGATTTTTGGACCTTTAGCTCAGTTGGTTAGAGCGTTTCGTTGACATCGAAAAGGTCACTGGTTCGAGTCCAGTAAGGTCCACCATCTGACGGACAGAAGCGGGTTCGGCGGCAAGGCTTCTGGGGCAATCTCGGGATTTCAAAGCCGTCGTGCCTGCGGCGGTGCTCGCAGGGGAGCACGATGAGTGACTTGTACCCGTATGACAGCCCAAGGTGGGAATGGAGCGTGCCGGATTTCCGGCCTCAGCGACAGGCCAGGACGCTCAACACCCCGTATCTGGGCGTGAAGCAATCGTGACTTGCTTCCCTGGGCGGTTCATAGGTGTTGCGCAGTGGATGGAATCGTCCAATCGCTTTCAGTTTGTCGCGGACGGATGGATCGACCCTCCTCAAGAAATCTTCGCTTTATGGCCACTCGTTTCACCTCGTTGATGGGTCAGTGCATCGCTGTCCTGGTAGTGGGCGGCTGGTGTCTCTCCACGACCGTCCGTGGGGCACCTCTGCTTCCCGTCGGAACTGTGGGCCGGCCGCAAGCCAGCCCGCTGAGCGCGTGGTTCCTGCCGCCGACGAGGGTCGTCTGGACGAGCGCTACCGGCGTGACGCATGCTCCAAATTTGCTCGGGGAAAAATTGGGGCAGGCCGTGCTGAAAAATCCCCAGCCCGCCTGCGTGCTCGGCCCCGCCGCGAACGGCGCGGCGGGCGGAGGCATCGTGCTCGATTTTGGCACCGAGTTGACGGGGAACGTGGAGATCATTACGCCGCTGACCAAGGACAAGGAGCCGCCCCTCGTGCGGATCCGGTTCGGCGAGTCCGTCGCCGAGGCGATGGCCGAGCTCGGCGGTGAGCCCAATGCGCAAAACGATCACGCGCTGCGTGACCAGACCGTGCGGCTGCCGTGGCTGGGCAAGACGACGATCGGGCCGGGCGGCTTTCGGTTTGTGCGCATCGACAATGTCGACCCGAAGCTTCCGGTGCAGCTCAGCGAAGTGCGCGCCGTGCTCCTGATCCGGGATTTGCCCCAGGTCGGTTCGTTTCGCTGTGACGACCAACGGCTCAACCGCATCTGGCAGGTCGGGGCCTACACGGTTCACCTGAACATGCAGGACTACCTCTGGGACGGCGTGAAACGCGACCGCCTGGTGTGGATCGGCGACATGCACCCCGAGGTAGCGACGATCAATGCGGTGTTCGGTTTCAATGACGTCGTCCCGCGGAGCCTTGATCTCACGCGCGACGTCACGCCCGTCAGCGAATGGATGAACGGGATCAGCTCCTACTCGATGTGGTGGGTTCTGATTCACGAGCAGTGGTGGATGCATCAGGGCGACCGGGCCTATCTCGCGGCACAGAAAACCTACCTGCAGGCCCTGCTCAAAAAACTTGCCGCCCTGATTGGACCCGATGGCCGTGAGAAGATCGACGGCATGCGGTTTCTCGACTGGCCGAGCTCGCCGAACAAACAGGGGGTCACCGCCGGACTCCAGGGTTTGCTCGTGATGACGCTGGAATCCGGCGCGCGCCTGATGAAGGCCCTCGACGACCCCGCCACCGCCGCGCTCTGCACGGAGGCCGCGGCGCGCGGTCGGAAGGTGGTTCCGGAGGTCAACGCTTCCAAATCCGGCGCGGCGCTCCTGTCGCTCGCCGGCATGATGGATCCGAAAAAGACCGCCGCGGATGTGCTCAAGGTCGGAGGCGCCAAAAACATTTCGACGTTCTACGGTTTCTACGTCCTGCAAGCCCTCGCGAAAGCCGGTGAGACCGACACCGCGCTCGACTTTATCTCGACCTATTGGGGTGCGATGCTCGATCTCGGTGCGACGACCTTCTGGGAGGATTTCGATCTCGATTGGACCGTCAATGCCGCGCGGATCGACGAACTTGTGCCTGCGGGGAAGAAGGATGTGCACGGCGGCTATGGCGCGTATTGCTACATCGGGTTTCGTCACAGTCTCTGCCACGGCTGGGCGAGCGGTCCCACCGCGTGGCTCAGTGAAAACGTCCTCGGTGTCACACCCCTCGAACCCGGCTTCAAACGCGTGCGGATCGTCCCACAACTGGGTCGCCTGCAGTGGGCGGAGGGCATGTATCCCACGCCTTTGGGGCCGATCAAGGTCCGCCACGAGCGCCAGGCCAACGGCTCCGTCCAATCCAAAATCGACGCGCCCGCCGGCATGGTGGTCGTGCAGCAATAAACTCCATGAAACTCCTCCCTGCGTTTTCACGGGTCCTTTCCGGGATCATTGCCGCGGCGGCCTGGTCGTTTGTCGGCCCGGCGTTGGTCTCGGCGCAGACCCCGTCGGCCGGGGTTTCCCTCACGGCACTCCGCTGTGAATACCTCGTCGCGCCGGAAAGCGTCGAATCGTCCGCGCCGCGGCTCTCCTGGCAGATCGAATCCTCCCGCCGCGGTGCGGCCCAGTCCGCGTGGCAGGTGCGCGTGGCTTCGACCGCCGCCAAACTCGCGGCGGGTGACGCCGATCTCTGGGACAGCGGGCGCGTGGCCGGTTCATCGACCAATCAGATCGCCTACACGGGCCGGGCGCTGGCCTCGGGCGCCGAGTGCTTCTGGCAGGTGCAAATCTGGGATGAGGCGGGGAACCCCTCCGGTTGGAGCGCACCGGCCCGTTGGTCGATGGGCCTTTTGAAGCCCGAGGATTGGCGCGCCGAATGGATTTCCTACCGCGACGACGATGCGCTCCACACCGACCGCAAGACCCTGCACCTTCCCGCGCCGCGCCACTACCGGAAGGAGTTCACCGCGACAAAAACCGTGCGGCGCGCCGTGGTCCACGCCTCCGCGCTCGGCATCTACGATCTCTACTGCAACGGCCAGCGCGTCGGCGACGCGTTCTTCCAGCCCGGCTGGTCGGACTATCTCAAGCGCGCCTATTACCGCAGTCACGATGTCACCGCACTCCTGCGTTCCGGTGGCGCCAATGCCCTTGGCGTCGTCGTGGCGGAGGGCTGGTATTCCGGCTATGTCGGCTACGCGCTTTTGGTCGGCTACGGTCCGAACAAGGCGGGCCGCTATTTTTATGGCAAGACCCCGGCCATCCAGGCGCAGCTCGAGATCGACTACACCGATGGCACCCACGAAACCGTCATTACCGACAGCTCGTGGCGCGTCACCGACCGGGGGCCGACGCGCGAGGCCGATCTGCTGATGGGTGAGTCCTATGATGCCCGAATGGAACTGGGCAACTGGTCGTCCCCCGGGTACGACGCGAAAACGTGGTCCGCCGCGGTGCGAGCGGAGACGAACCCGCGGGTGAAGGCCGTCTATTCTGACGCGGCCGGCCAGCGCGACGTGGACCTCGGCTTCGTCAAGCCGGCCAAGCTGCAGGCGTATGCTGCGCCGCCCATTCGCGTGACGCAGGAACTGCCGGCGAAACGGGTGACCGAGCCGAAGCCGGGTGTCTATGTCTTCGATCTCGGCCAGAACTTCGCCGGGATCGTGCGCCTTAAAATCAAAGGGGCCGCCGGCACGCAGGTCCGCCTGCGCTTTGGCGAAATGGTGAACAAGGACGGCACGATTATGACGGAGAATCTCCGCAGAGCCCGCGCGACCGATTCTTATACGCTGCGCGGCGATGCGGCCGGCGAGACGTGGTCGCCGCGTTTCACCTATCACGGGTTCCAATATGTCGAACTCACCGGTCTGCCCACCCCGCCAGCGCTCGACGCCATCACGGGCCTGGTGCTGCATAACGACACCCCGGCCGCCGGCAGTTTCGAGTGCAGCGATTCCGTGCTGACCCAGTTCGGGCGCAATGCCCAATGGACCCAGCGCGCCAACTTTGTCGAGATTCCCACCGACTGTCCGCAGCGCGACGAACGCCTCGGCTGGATGGGCGACGCCCAAGCCTACGTCCGGACGGCCAGCTTCAACGCCGACGTCTCGGCCTTTTTCACCAAGTGGATCGACGATGTGGAGGAGTCGCAGCGCAGCTTCGGTGCCTATCCGGACTACGCGCCCTATCCGATGGCGCACGGGGGCGCCGGCAAGACGTTCGGGACCGGCTGGACCGATGCGGGCATCATCTGTCCCTGGACGATCTGGAAAACCTACGGCGACGCGCGCCTGATCGAACGCCACTGGCTCTCAATGTCGCGCTTCATGGAGTGGCGTTTTTCCAGCACCACGACTCCCGAGGGGCTCGGCACGAGTCTCGGCAATCCCTGGGGCGACTGGCTCAATGTCAACGAGACGACGCCCATCGAGTTCATCGACACCTGCTACCACGCGTTCGATTGCGCGCTGATGGCCGAGGTCGGCCTACGTGCTCGCCCTGTCGGTCGGACTCGTCGCCGAGAAGGACATCGCCGCGGCGAGCTCGGCGCTCGCGGACCGGATCGCGAAGAACGACCACTGCATGGCGACGGGTTTTCTCGGCACGAAGTCGCTGCTGCCGGCGCTCACGGCCAGCGGCCAGCACGATCTCGCGGTGCGTTTGTTCCAGAGCCGGAAGTTTCCGAGCTGGGGCTACGAAGTCTCCAACGGCGCCAACACGGTGTGGGAGCGGTGGGACAGCTACACGGCCGAGCATGGCTTCAACGGCGCCAACGGGAAGCAAAACTCGGCGATGAACAGCTTCAGTCAC
>JAPLTR010000207.1 GCA_026398065.1 Verrucomicrobiota bacterium
CGAGGTAGTAGACCACCAGCGCGCTGTAGAACCAACACGCCTGGGACCGGGGATATGGTTCCCCGGCGGGAGCCAGCTTCGCGCGCAGCGGTCCGGCGAGCACGGCCCAGAGCCACCCGAGGAGGACGAGTCCCCCGACGAGATAGGGTTCATTGTGCCAATGGCTCCAGTCGATCATGGGAAAAAAGAAAGGCGGCCCGGAGGCCGCCTTGGTTGCAAAGCAAATATGGGTCAGGCCGTTGACTCAGGCAGGGGGCAACGGGATGCTCGCCTCGGCCCCAAACAGGGTCAGGAGCGCCCACATCGTCCCGCCGGCCAGCACCAGGCCGATGAAGAACAGGATGGTGCAGAACGGTTTGTCCCACCGGAGATGCATGAAGTAGAAGATGACGAACATGAACTTCACGGTCGAGAGGACGACGAGCATCGTGACGATCAGCCACTTCGCGAAGGGCAGATAGACGCCGATGATCTCGACGCCCGTGATCACCGCGAGGAGCATCGCGATCTGGACGTAGATCTGGTATTTGCTGACGTCGTGGGAGTCGTCGTGGGCGGGGGCGTGGGAGGCGGAGGCGCTCATGCGATGATCGGGAGGGTTTATTTCAGGTACTCGAGCAGGTAGACGGCCGTGAAGATCACGATCCACACGATGTCGACGAAGTGCCAGTAGAGGCCCATCGACTCGACATCGATCGCGTTCTTCTCGTCGAAGTCCACCGGGCCGGAGGCGCGGGCGAAGGCGATCAGGATGCCGGTGGTGACGAGGGCGCCACCGATGAGGAGGTAGTCGTGCTGGAAGAAGTGCCCGACCGCCGCGCCTAAGGTCGGCTCGGCTTGGATCGCGTGCACGAGGCCGAGGGTGGCGAAGAGCCAGGTGAGGAGGGCGCCGAGGAGGACGACGACGTGGAGGATGTTCTTCCCGAACCACGAACCGGTCGCATCCGAGGCGGGCTTGAACGAGCGGACGTACATCAGGCTCAGCCAGAGGACACCGATCGCCACGTGACAGCCGTGCGTGCCGGTCAGCGTGTAGAACGTCGTCCCGAGGATGCTGTTCGAGAGCGTCATCTTCTTCTCAAGGACGAAGTGGTTGAACTCGTACACCTGGCAGCCGAGGAAGATGAGGCCGAAGAGGATCGTCGCGAGCAGCGACCAGCGGCAGCTCTTGACGTTGCTCTTCTGGATCGCGGTGACGGCGAGGGCCATCATCAGCGACGACATGAGGAGGATGAACGTCGAGAAGGAGGTCAGCTCCGGGCTGAACACGACCTTGGGATCGAGACCGTTCGCCGGCGGGTGGAGCCGGTAGATCAGGTGCGTCGAAATCAGCGTCGCGAAGAACATGCAGTCCGACGCCAGAAACGCCCACATGAGGAGTTTCTTGTTCGGGATGCCCGTCGAGGTGCTGGGATCGTGGTGGTGGTCGATAGTGCCGGCGTGGCTGCTCATGTGGAAAAGGAAGGGGAGGAGGAAGCGGGAGGGACGGCTCAGTGCTTGGCGTGCTTGTCGTCCACGGGGTTGCCGTGTTCGTCGAGGTGCAGGTGGTAACCGGCGTTGCCCTCGATGGACCAGAAGTAGATGCCGATGAAGGCGATCAGGCCACCCACGAGGGTCGTGCCGAGCTTGGCGTGGATGCCGGGCGACCAGTCTGACTCGAAATAGGTGACGCCGATGCCGAGGACGAGGAGGCCCAGGGCGGCGACGAACGGCCAGATGGAATTGTTCGGCATGTGGATGCCGCCATGCTCGGACTCGGCCTTGGCATGCTCGGCGTTCTCCTTGGCGATCTCTTCCTTGTGGTGTTTCTCATACCACCAGGCGTCGCGGGCGTGCACGGTCGGGATCACGCGGAAGTTATACTCCGGCGGGGGATTCGGCAGGCTCCATTCCAGCGTGCGGGCGTCCCAGACGTCCTTGGCGACCTTCTCACCCTTGAGGTAGGTGTAAACCATGACGGCGAAGTAGATGAAGATACCGACGCCGAGGGTGAAGGCGCCGATCGTCGCGATGAAGTTGGCGGTGTTCCAGCCCATGTTCGCGTCGTACGTGAAGGTGCGGCGCGGCATGCCATTCAGGCCGAGGAAGTGCATCGGGAAGAACGTGACGTTGAACCCGATGAAGATGATCCAGAAGGACAGCTTGCCCCAGAATTCGCTGACCTTGCGGCCGAACATCAGGGGGAACCAGTAGTGGATGCCGGCGAGCAGCGCGAAGATCGAACCGCCGATGAGCACGTAGTGGAAGTGGGCGATGACGAAGTAGGAGTCCTGCTGCTGGGCGTCCGCCGGAGCGGCCGAGTGCATGACGCCGGAGAAGCCGCCGATCATGAACATCCAGACGAAGCCGAGGGCGAACATCATGGGAGTGCGCATCATCAGGCGGCCGTTCCAGAGGGTGCCGATCAAGTTGAACATCTTCACGCCGGTGGGCACCGCGATGCACATCGTGAGGAGGGAGAAGGCCGCCGTGGCGACCGCGCCCATGCCCGTGGTGAACATATGGTGGCTCCAGACGGCGAAACCGAGGAAGCCGATGGAGGCACCGGAGAAGACGACGATCGGGTAGCCGTAGAGGGGCTTGCGCGAGAAGGTCGGGAGGATTTCCGAGACGATGCCCATGGCGGGCAGAATCAGGATGTACACCTCCGGGTGGCCGAACACCCAGAACAAGTGCTGCCACAGGATCGGCATGCCGCCGCCGGACACCTCGAAGAAGTTGGTGGAGAAATTGCGGTCCATCATCAGCTCGACGAGCGCGATGGTGATGGCGGGGAAGGAGAGGATCAGGAGGAAGGCCGTGATCAGCGTCATCCAGGTGAACACCGGCAGGCGCATCATCGTCATGCCGGGCGCGCGCAGGTTGATGATCGTGACGATGAAGTTCAGGGAGGCCGCGATGGAGGCGACGCCGAGGAGCTGCAGGCCCATCACCCAGTAGTCGATCGAGTGCTTCGGGATGAAGTTCTTGGAGGTGAGGGGAGCGTAGCCGAACCAGCCGCCATCCGGAGCACCGTGGGTGTGGGAGGGGAGGAACCAGCCGATGTTGAGGATGATCGCGCCGGCCACGAAGGTCCACAGCGAGAAGGCGTTCAGGCGGGGGAAGGCGACGTCACGCGCCCCGATCTGGAGCGGCATGATGAAATTGAAGAACGCGGCCGACAGCGGCATGACGGCGAGGAAGATCATCGTCGTGCCGTGCATGGTGAACATCGTGTTGTACTGCTGGGCAGTGAGCACGTTGTTGTTGGGGAACATGAGCTGGGCGCGGATGAGCAGCGCCTCGAAGCCGCCGACGAGGAAAAAGAACAGCGCGAAGAAGCCGTAGAGGAACCCGATCTTCTTGTGATCGACAGTCGTGAGCCACATCAGCAGGCCCTTCTTGGCGGTGGGAATCCAGAGGATCTTGGGCTGCGCGGAGTGCGCGTGGTCCTCTTTGGTGAGGTGGGCGGGTTGAGCCAGGTCCATGAGAGTAGGTAGAATGTTTGGAAAAGTGAAGTTCCGGCGCGGAGCGTCGGATGACCGGGGGACGTCCGATTATTTCAGGCTTTGGAGATAGGCGGCGAGGGCGACTTCTTCATCCAGCGTGAGCTTGATGCCGTCCAGGGCTTTGCCGTCGTGGTCGGTGCGGGCGTAGGCGAGACCCATCTTGTTGCCGGGCTTGACGGCGGTCGGATCTTTGATCCAGCGGCGGAGTTGCTCGTTGTTGTTTTCCAGCAGACCGCCCGCAATGGAGGTGCGGGAGCCGACGTGGGTGAGGTCGGGAGCGGTCATGCCGGGCGCGTCGTGACCGCGGACGGTATGGCAGCCCATGCAGGCCTTGGACTTGAACAGACCTTTGCCCTTTTCGATCAGCGCGGCGTCCTCGCCCTTTTCGGGGTCCTGCTTCTCGGTCCAGACCTTGAGGAGGCCCTGGGGGCTGACTTCGGCGTCATACTTGGCCGAGAAACCGTATT
The DNA here is from genome assembly GCA_026398065.1 of Verrucomicrobiota bacterium. Lineage (GTDB taxonomy): Bacteria > Verrucomicrobiota > Verrucomicrobiia > Opitutales > Opitutaceae > GAS368. Next base: position 3,956 of record JAPLTR010000207.1, read on the forward strand.
CGTTCTGCTTGAAGGTCCGGAGGGCGGCAAACTGGGCGGCGGGCGCGACCGCAGCCGGCTTCGGCGCGACGTTGCGGGCCGGGATCTTCTGGGCTTCGAGCCATTCGGCGAATTCCTTCTTCTCCAGCGCGATCACGCGGAAACGCATGACGGCGTGCGAGTCGCCGCAGTACTCAGCGCATTGACCGTAGAAGTAGCCGGCCTTTTCCGCCTGGACCCAGAGGTGGTTGGCGCGGTTCGGGATCATGTCGACCTTGCCGGCGAGCTTCGGAATCCAGAAGGAGTGGATCACGTCCATCGTGCGCAGGTTGATGCGCACCGGGCGGCCGGCGGGGATGACGAGCTCGTTGGCCGTGACCAGCGTGCCGGTGCCGTTGATCTGCTCGAGCGGATACTCGAACTTGAACCACCACTGCAGACCGGTGGCGTTCACCTCGTAGGCGTCGCCCTTCTTGATCATGGCGTCCAGCTCGGGGCGGGTGGCGCCGCCGGGGACGTCGTAGGTGTACCAGATGGCCTTGAGGGTGGGGACGGCGATGATGACCAGGGCAAAGATCGAGGCGGCGATGAGGCCGATTTCCACCAGCGGGTTGCCGTGGCTCTGCGGCGGGGGTTCGGCGTGCTCGTCGGCCTCCGACTTCGCGCGGAATTTCCACGTCGCGTAGGCGAGGACGGCACCGACGATGATGAAGATGGCGAGGGTCACCCAGACCGTGACCATGAACACGCCGAGTTGGGAATGGGCAACCGGGCCGTCGACGACCATCGTCGATTGGTGGCCGTCCATGCGCCAGAAGTTGAGATCGCAGCCCGGGAGGAGGGCAAGGCCGCCAATCGCGAGGGCCGCGCGGCCCCAGCGGGCGAAGGTCGGGAGGAGGGTGGTCAATCGCATGTGTGCTGTCGTGGTAAAGGGAGGGGTGGCGTCTTCGCCAAGCTGCAGGAGAGTTTGCGAACGCTTTGGCATTTCAAGCCATAATGCGCGTTTTTTGTTGTGGGCTGCGCATATTTTGGTGTGCCGAGACGTGCCGGGTGGCGCGGGTATTAGCAGAACGCAGGCCGAACTATTAATGTTCCTGCGCTTCGCGATTCAGTCTCAGTCGATTTCGCCTTCGAGTTTGCATGTTGGGCCTGAGCCTCGCAACTTCCCGGCGCCATGAACCTACGACTCCCCCCCCTCTTCCTCTCCCTCGCTGCCGCTGCGCTTTCGTTCTGCGGCTTGCTCGCTCCCGCCACGGCGGTTGCCGCCGCGGCCCCCCGCGTCGTCGAAATCAGCGCCAACGACACGATGAAATTCAGCCTCACCTCCATCGAGGCCAAGGCCGGTGAGACCATCAAGATCGTCTTCACCAACAACGGCACCCTCCCCAAGGAGGCCATGGGCCACAACTTGGTGATCCTCAAGCCCGGCTCCGATGCCGCGGCCTTCTCCACCGCCGCCATGACGGCCAAGGACAAGGAGTACATTCCTGACTCCCACAAGGATCAGGTCGTCGCCCACACCGCCCTCCTCGGGCCCAAGAAGAGCGACGAGATCCTCCTGAAGGACCTCAAGGCCGGCGAGTATCCCTTCCTTTGCTCCTTCCCCGCGCACTTTGCCGTGGGCATGAAGGGCACCCTGATCGTCAAGTAACGATTTCGGTCGAATCCTATAGGGCGTCGTCCGTGCGGCGCCTTCCCCTCTGAAATGAGCCGGGCCGGCGTGCCCGGCTTTTTCGTGTCTTCATTGCGCGCCTTGCTTGCCAAGGGCGCCCGGGGCGTCCCACGCTCCCGCCCCGTGATCAACCCCGTGAGCACGCGCCGCTTCTGGGAAACCCGGGCCACCACCCTGGCGTGGCGCATCAACCTCGCCGCCTGGCTCGCTCTCGCGGCGCCCGTTTTCTTCTTTGTCGGCTCGGGGTTTGCCATCGCCCTTTACGCCCTCCGCCGCGCGCAAAATCCGTTGACTCCGGCCTGGCTGGCGCTCGCCGTCGCCCTCGGGCTGGCAGCCGTCGCGTGCGCCTGGCGGGCCCGCCGCGCCTTCTATTCCGCCGCGGAGGCCCGCGTGCTGCTCGAATCGCAGCTCCGCCTCGACACGCGGCTGACCGCCGCTGCCGGTGGGCTGGTCGCCTGGCCCGCGGTGCCCGCGCCATTTCCCTCCGTGGTCCGCTGGCAACTCCGGGCTCCGTTGGGCTGGCTGCTCACCACGGCCGCCTTGCTGACGCTGGCGGTCTATGCGCCCGTGTCCCGCGACGGCGCGGGCGTCCACGCCGCCGGTCCGCCGCCCTCGTTGCTCACGGCCGAGTCGATGCTCGCCGCGCTCAAGGAAATGAAACTCGCCGACCCGCCCGCGATCGAGCAGCTCGCCGAGCGTGCCCGCGAACTCGCCCGCCGGCCCGCCGACGAGCAGTACTCGCATTCCGCCCTGGAGGCCGCCGACGCCCTGCGCGACCAGACCTCCGTCGCCGCCGCCTCACTCGCCCGCGGGCTCGATGCCGCCGCGAGCGCGTTGCGCGCCTCCAACAGCGACACCGACATGAAGAGCGCCGCCGGCCGTCTCGCCGCCGCGCTTTCCGGCCTGAAGGACGGCGCGCTGCCCGCCAACAAGGACCTCCTCGCCAATCTTCCCGCTTCCGCGGCCGACCTCAAAAACCTCACCGCCGAACAACGTGAGCAGCTTGCAAAGCAGCTGGCCCAAGCCGGTGCCCAGGCGGGCGGCGTCGCCGGAGCCGCCGGGGCCGGCGCGCGCGTCGCCCAGCCCGATCCCAATTCCAAGCCGGGCGAGGGCCAGGGGGTGGGCGCTGGCGGCGAGGGTGGGGGAGGCGGCACCGCTCCGCTGTCGCTCGCCTCCCTGCCGAGCGACGCCGGCGACGGCCTGTCGCAGGGTATCAACGGCGACGCCTTCAAGCGTTTTTCGCTCGGCGACAAGCTCGGCACGACCACCGGCCAGCACGAGAAGGACCCGGGCAAGGAAATCGCCCCGCTCTCCGCCGGCGCCGTCGCGACCCCCGCCAGCGGCGGCGAAGCCGTCTGGGTCAACCGCCTCACCCCCGCCGAGCGCGCGGCGCTGAAGAACTTTTTCAAGTGAAGGGTACCATCGGCGGGCACCTGTACGTCTCCAAAATCATGAATCTTAGAAGTTGCCTGCTCCTGAGCTTGATTTGGCCCCTTGCTGTGTTCGCCGAACAACCGGGTGCGGTGCCCGATGGTCTCAATTTTCGGATCACCATTAAGAAATTGGAAAAGGTCCCAGCTGCTTCGAAAGGGCTGGAAGAGAAGAAGACGGTTGTGGTCCGAGGCGCCGTCATGAAGGCCACGGAGATCGACGTGAAAGGCGAAATTTCCGTGGCCGACGCGGTTCACGCGGCCGGCGGAATACGTCCAACGGCAGTCAATAATTGGATTAGGATTTCGAGTCCGAGCGACGGCACCTCGATTGAATACAGAGGCGTAACCTCGCGTGACGATTTTCGTTCGCCCGAGGGTGTCGCGCTCCTGCGGAGGATTACGCTGAGGAACGGCGATGTGCTGAATATTCCTGAGGTAATGTACTAATGTAAGAGACCAATTTCTTTCCATGCCCGCCCCCACTCCCCCCACTGACGCCGAACTCGCCTCCTCGCGGGCGGCACTCGACCGACTCATCGCCACCCTGCAGACCGTCCTCTTCGGGCAGGAGGAATTGATTGAGCTCACGGTCACCGGTGTGCTTGCGCGCGGGCATCTGCTGCTCGAGGGCCTGCCCGGTCTCGGCAAGACCGAGCTCGTCAAGGGCCTCGCGCACGCACTCGGGCTCACGGCGCGGCGCGTGCAGTTCACGCCCGATCTGCTGCCCGGAGACATCACGGGCAACCCCGTCCTGGAGGAAACCGCGACCGGGAGGCGCTTCGTGTTCCAGCGCGGCCCGGTCTTCGCCAACATCCTCCTCGCCGACGAAATCAACCGCGCCTCGCCGAAGACCCAGTCGGCGCTGCTGGAGGCGATGCAGGAGCGCCGCGTGACGGCCGGCGGCGAGACCCACACGCTGCCTGATCCGTTCTTCGTGCTCGCGACCCAGAACCCCATCGACCTGGAGGGCACCTATCCGCTGCCCGAGGTGCAGCTTGACCGCTTTCTCTTCAAGCTCAACGTCCACTCCAATCCGCCCGAGGTGCTGAAGCGCATTGTGCTGAACCGCGAACTCGGCGCCGAGCCCGTCGTCGAGCCGGTGGTCACGCGCGAGGAGTTCGCCGGGCTGCTCGCGCTCGTGCGCCGGGTGCACCTGCCCGAGGTGGTCGCCGACTATATTGCGCGCCTCGTTTACGCTTCCCAGCCCGGCGTCTCGGCCGCGAGCGCCGGCGTGCGCTTCGGGGCGAGCCCGCGCGCCGCCCTCGCGCTGGCCGCTGCCGCGCGCGCCCGCGGCCTGCGCCATGGCCGGCCGCACGCGAGCTTCGAGGATGTCCAGTCCGTGGCGCGCCCCGTCCTCGGCCACCGCATCATCCTCGACCACGCCGCCCGCCTCGACGGGGCGACGACCGCGGGCCTCGTGGAAAAACTCCTCGCCGAGGTCCCCGTGCAGGCGAAACCGCTCCCCGGCACGCTGGCGGCCGCGAAAATCGCATGAACTTTTGGCCCGCGGCGGGGAAAGATATCGTATCCGTTCGTTGGATGCGCACCGTTTGCGCCCTCGCGTGCGCCGCCGCCGCGGCCGTCACCCTCCGGGCCGAGACCGTCCTCGCCGTGCCCACCGCGTCCGGTTCCGAGGCCACGATCAAGGTCGCGCTCGCGTCGGCGCAGCCGCCGCGCTTCGGGTTCGCCCCGGTGCGCGTGACGGTGGAAAACGCCGCGGCGCAGGACCGTTCGTGGCGGTTTCAGTTCCAGTCGGGGACGCGGCAGTTTCCCGGGTCGCAGGCCTTTGAGCGGACGATCACCGTCCCGGCCGGCCAGACCCGCGACACCTGGGTCTATGTCCCGGTCGCCGAGCCCGGCACGCCCGGCGGCGAGCCCGTCCTCAGTGTTGGCGGGATCGCCGCGCCGCCGGCGGCACCGGGCGGGCCGTCCTCGCCCAAGGTCACGATCACCCGCACGCCCACCGGCACCAAGGTCTTGCGCACGATGTATTCCGGCTTCGGCAGCGGAGCCCCCATCTTCACCGAGGAAACGGACATCGATGCCACGACGGGCGAACTCAGGAGCACGACGACCACGGGCAACGGGACTTTCAGGACCAGCACCAACAGCCGCAGCACGACGCCTCCTCCGGGATCGACCGTCACGTACCGGATCGACAGCACGACCGGCACCGTCACCTCCAACTACACCTCGACGGGCCGCAGCGGGAGCGGCCCGACGAAGGTCAACATCGTCACCGACCCGGGGCGCCCCGGCGGCGGTTCCGCCGCGGCGCCGACCGCGATGACGCCCACCAAGGTCACCGTCGAACCGACCCCCGTCGGCACCCGTGTGACCCGCGTGATCGGCTCGGTGACGACCAAGGGAGTCAACCGGGGATACACCGAGGAGCGGGAGATCGATGCGCAGACGGGCGTTATCACCACCACGACGACGCCGCCCGGCGGCTCGCCGATGCCGCCCCGCACCACTCCGCCGCTGAATCCCGGTACGGAGACCACGTTCACGATCAACCCGAACACCGGCACGATCAGCACGACGACGCGTATCGGCGCGAATCCGACCGCGCCGCCCAAGGTCACCATCGTGACGACCCCCTCCACGGTGGCGACGTTGCCCACCGTCAAGGTGGGCGCGGCGACGCGCATTGTCCCCGCCACCTACAACGGCCCGCCGATGGTGCTTTCGGTGGAGGTCAGCGGACCGGGGCTGGCGGCGAACACCCGCGTCACGTTCACCTCGCTCGGCTCGGCGGCCAACATGCGGCCGATGGCCGCCACGCTCGCGCTCGAGCGGGTCCTCCGCGATGGCCTCAACATCGAGGGCATCCGCACGCCCACCCTCACGGCCATCGACCTCGCGCTAGTGCCCGCCGACTGGCGCGCGTGGGCGGTCGCGGAAAAGGAGGGCAGCTCCACCTGGCTCACGATCTTTCTGGTCCTCTTCGCGGTCGTGATCGGGCCGGTGAATCTCTATGTGTTCGCGCCGGCGGCGAAACGGCACCGCCTGTTCATCACGACCCCGCTCATCTCGCTCGCCGCCGCCATCGTCCTCGGCCTGACGATCGTCGGGCAGGACGGCACGGGCGGCGACGGCCTGCGGCGCGCGCTGGTCGTGCTGGTGCCGGGGGACAACCAGGCCGCGGTGTTTCAGGAGCAGGCGGCGGCCACGGGGTTTCTCGCCAGCCAGTCCTTCGCCCTCGCCGGCGACACCCAGCTCACCTTGCTCCCGCTGGAGGACCCGGCCATCGCCCGCATGGGCGGTTTCAACACCGCGCCCGACCTCACGCGCGACGACGCGCGCGCCTCCGGAGGGTGGTTCCGCAGCCGCGGCCGCCAGGCGCATCTCGTTCAACGCCTCGTCCCGACCCGCGGCCGGGTCGAACGCGTCGGCACGGGGCCCGGCGGCGCGCCCATCGTGCAGTCGAGCCTCGGCGGCGTCCTGCGTGACTTTGTGTGCGTCGACGACAAGGGCGAACGCTGGTCGATCCGCGAACTCGCGCCCGGCCGCCGCGTGACGCTCGAGGCCGGCGGGCTCTGGATCGCGCGGGAACAGATGGGCGGCACGAAACGTTTCGCCCAGGTCTTTGCCGCGGCCACGCCTATGACCGCCGGGCACTGGGGCGCGAAGGGCGGCGACGGCGAACTGACGGCGTGCAGGCCGTGAACGGCGTGTCGTTCACGCTCCAGGCCGGCCAGGTGGTCGGCCTGATCGGCGCCAACGGCGCGGGCAAGACCACGACCATGCGCCTGCTCGCGACGCTCGACATCCCCGACCGCGGCACGGTGCGCCTCGGCGGCATCGATATCGTGGAGCGGCCCAACGAGGTCCGCCGCCGCATCGGCTGGATGCCGGATCATTTCGCCCCGTACAAGGACACCACGGTGCGCGACTATCTCGATTTCTTCGGTCGCGCGCACGGCCTCCGCGGGGCCGACCTCGCGCGGCGCGTGGAGGAGGTCACGGTGTTCACCGACCTGACCGAACTCGCGTCGCGCCAGATGGAGAAGCTGTCCAAGGGCCAGACGCAGCGCCTCTGCCTCGCGCGCACGCTGCTCAACGATCCCGAGTTTCTCCTGCTCGACGAACCGGCCGCCGGCCTCGACCCGAAGGCGCGCCTCGAGTTCAAGAACCTCGTCCGCGTCCTGCGCGAGCGCGGCAAGACCATCCTCATCAGCTCCCACATCCTCTCTGAGCTGGGCGAGATGTGCGACACGCTGATCTTCATGGACCGCGGCACGGTGATGCACCACGGCGACACCGACTCGATCCGCCGCGGCGGGGCGACGACCGGCGCGTGCCTCCTCGACATCACGGTGGACGGCCCGGTCGCGCCGCTCCTCGAATGGCTCGTGGTGCGCCCGGGCTGGAAACTCACCGAGGAGCGCCGCGACGGCGTGCGCGCGGAGTTTGCCAACGCCGAGCCCGCCGCCCTCGCCGCAGAGCTGCGCCGCCTCGTGCTGGACGGCGTGGCCGTGGTGAATTTCCACCGCGAACACCGGCGCCTCGAGGAGGCCTTTGTGGACATGCTGCGCGATCCACAGGCGGCGCGGGCGCGTCCGCCCGCGGAGCCGCCGCTCTTGCCCCCCGTGCTGCCGCCCTCCGTGGAGAAATTGCCATGAGTACGATCACCGCCACCGCCCCCGTCGCCGGACCGCGCTCGGATTTTCCGACGTGGCTGCCGCCCATGCTGGTGAAGGAACTCCGGCAGGGGCTGCGCACGCGCGGCTTCGTCGGGGCCTTCATCGTGTTCCAGCTCCTGATGGTGCTGATGATGATCGCCACGGTCACGAGCGCGTCGATGGGCAACGAGGCTGCGCGCGCCTCCACCGCGCAGACGGTCAACGCCTTCTTCTGGACGCTGCTCAGCGTGCAATTGCTGATCGTCACGCCGGCGCGGGCCCTCGGCTCGCTGCAGACGGAGGCGGACTCGCGCACCCTCGACCTGCTGCTGCTGACCCGCCTCTCGGCGTGGCGGATCGTCTTTGGCAAGTGGGCCTCGCTGCTCGCGCAGGCGGCGCTGCTGCTGGTGGCGATGCTGCCCTACGGCATCGTGCGGTATTTCGGCGGCTCGGTCGATTTGGTGAGCGATGCCGGGTTGTGCGCCGCGCTGCTCGGCGGGTGCGCGGTGGTGACGGCGGCGGGGCTCTGGGCTTCGGGTCTGCCCAAGCTCATCCGGATCGCCGTGCCGGTCGTCGCGATCTTCTTCGGGCAGATCTGGCAGAACATGTTTCGGAGCACGAGCGTGCTGTTCGCCGGCAGCGCCCCGGTGCTGTGGTACCTCGATGGCGCGCTGGTGCTGGTGTTCTTCCTCGTGACGGCGGTGCGACGGATCGCGCCCCCGGCGGAAAACCATGTGCTGCTTGCGCGCGGTCTGCCGCTGCTGGCGCTGGTGCCGGTGCCGCTGTGGGCTCTTGGTGGTGCGACCGCGGCGGCCTCGGCGCAATGGAGCTTTGCGGCGATCTTTCTCGCCGTCGTCTGCGCGATCGAGCTGGCGAGCGTCCGCGTGCCGATGGCGGCGCACTGGCGCGGGTGGGCGCGGCGCGGGCTGTGGGGCCGCTGCGTCGGGCGGGTGGCGCTGCCCGGCTGGTCGAGCGCGATGCTGTATGCGCTCGTGGCGGCGGCGCTGGTGGCGTTTGCGACCACCCAGCCGGGCGTGGTGCCGCTGGGCGAGATCGCCCGCTACGTCTGGCTCGTGGTGCTGGCACTGGTGGCGCTGCTGTTTCCGGTGATCGCCCTGTCGCTCGCCGAGAAGGCGGCGGCGAAGACGCCCGGCGGGATCTACGTGCTCGTGTTCGGCGGGATGAGCACGTTCGGTGCGATCGCGGCGGGGATGTCGTCGATGTTTCCGGTGAGATACACGGGCTTCGAGACGTTTGCCCGGGTGCTCCCGGTGTCGGGCTTCTGGCTGTCGATGGGCAAGGACGGGCCTTCCACGGAGGTGGTGGTGGGGCAGGCGGCGTTTGCGTTGATCGTTTTCGTGATCGCCGTGATGCAGTCGCGGACGTACTGGAAGCAGCTCGCGCTCTTCGAGGCGCGCAGTCGGACGACGACGCCATGACGGACGCGGAGGCGAGAACCGCGGTGCAACGCGGCGCACACACGGCCGCCGCCCGCTGGCGGCTGCCCTTTTCCCGGCAGGCCTGGCGCGGACTCTCAGGCAACTGGCTCGGGGCGGGCTCGGGCAGCTCCCTGGATTTCCAGGACCACCGCACCTACGTGCCGGGCGACGATCCGCGCCACATCCACTGGCAGGCTTTTGCGCGCACCGGGGCGCTGACGATGAAGCTCTACCGCGCCGAGGTGGCGCCGTTTGTCGACCTGGCCGTCGATGTCTCGGCGTCGATGGCGCTGACGCCGGCGAAGCGTGCGCGCACGGATGAGCTGGTGGCGTTATGCGTGGAGTGCGCCGACCGCGCGGGCGCGCCGGTGCGGCTCCAGACCGTCGTGGGGCGGGCTCTGCGGTCGGTCTCCGCCGACGAGGTGCGGGCGGGCCGCTGGCGCGAGCGGCTGCCGGCCGTCGCCGCCGGCGAGGCCGTAGTGCCGGGGCCGATACCCTGGCGCCCGGGGGCGATGAAGGTGCTGATCTCCGACCTGCTCTTCCCGGGCGAGCCATCGTCGCTGCTGGTCTCCCTCGCGGGGGGCTCGGGCGTGGGCGTCGTGCTCGCGCCGGCGCTGGCGGAGGAGGCCGAGCTGCCCTGGCGCGGCAATGTGGAGCTGACCGACTGCGAGAGCGGCGTGATGCGGACGCAACGGGTCGACGAGCCGCTGGCCTCGCGCTACCACGCGGCCTACGAGCGGCATTTCGCGCTCTGGCGCGAGGCGAGCCGGCGGCGCGGCGTGCTCTTTGCGAGCGTGCGGGCCGAGGGCGAACTGGTGCACGCGCTCGCGGGCGAGGCGTTTGCCGCGGGCGCGGTGGAGGCGACGGCGTGAGTGGCACCGGGAGGCGCGCATGATGCCGATCTTTGCCAATCCGGCGGGGTGGTGGGCGCTGCTCGGCGGACCGGCGATCCTCGCGATCCAGTTTCTCCAGCAGCGCGCGCGCGTCGCCCGGACGAGCCCGTGGTTTCTGATCGAGAAGCTCGCGCCGGACAGTGCGCGCGGGCGGATGTGGGACCGGCTGCGCACCTCGCGGACGTTGTGGCTGCAACTGGCGGCGGTGATCGTCGCCGCGTGGGTGCTCTCGGCGCCGCGCTGGGTGCGCTCGGAATCGGCGCAGACCGTCGTGGTGGTGCTCGATGCGTCCGCCTCGATGGAGGCGTTTCGCGAGTCGGCGGTCGCGGCGGCCGAGGAGGAGATGAACGCGGCGACCGGGCTGGCGTCGCGGACCACGTGGGTGGTGATGACGACCAATCCGCGCCAGCCGCCGCTCTACCGCGGGGTGGAGCGCACCGCCGCCTCGGCCGCGCTGGCGCGCTGGCTGCCGGAGCTGGGCGAACACGATCTGGGGCCGGCGTTGCGGATCGCGCACGGCGCGGCGGGGGCGATGGGGCGGACACTCTTGATCACCGACACGCGCGCGAAAGTCCCCCCGGGGCAGCGCGCGGCGGGCGTCGGCCGGCCGATCGAGAACGTGGGGTTTGCCGGGGCGAGCGTGACGCGCGAGGGCGGAGCCTATGCCTGGCGGGCGCTCGTGAAGAACCATGCGGCCACGGCCCAGAGCCGGACCTGGCGGATCGAGTCGCCCGGCGGACAGTCGGCGGAGCAGTCGCTGACGCTGGCGCCGGGGGTGCTCACGGAGATTTCGGCCCGCCTGCCCGACGGGGTGGAGTCGGCCACGGTGGTGCTCGCGGCGGATGCGTTTGCGGCGGACGACCGGCTGCCGCTCGTGCGGCCGGCGCCGAAGCCGCTGGTGGTGCAGGTGGACGGCACGGATGCACCGGCGGAATTTTTCCGGAAGATCGCGCGCGACGTGGAGGGTGTCGCGGTTGTGAGCGCGGGGGCCGCGACGACGCTGCGGCTGGCGCGGCTCGCAGCGGACGAGGTCGCGAAGGAGCCGCACGGCGGGATCTTCTGGCCGCCGGAGGACAAGCGCGCGCAGGCCCCGCTGATGACGGAGCCGGTGACGCCGGAGCGCGATCCGTTGGTCGCATCGCTGAACTGGCAGGGCTGGTTTGGCACGGGAGCGTATGGCTTTGCGCCCGCGCCGGGCGATTCGCCGCTGCTCTGGCAGAGCCGGTGGCAGATCGTGTTTCTGCGGCCCGCCCCCGCGGGCGGACGCAAGCTCATGCTGGCGTTCGATTGGGCGACCTCGAACGCGGCGCGGCTGCCCGCGACGGTGCTGCTGGCCCGGCGGTTTCTCGAGGCGGAGCGCGATGCGCAACGGGCGCCCTATGCGGCGAACTTCGATTGCGGCGCGACCGTGGCGCTCGCGGGCGTGCCGGCGGACGG
>JAPLTR010000256.1 GCA_026398065.1 Verrucomicrobiota bacterium
GGCCTTGCCGCGGCGGATGCCGGCCATGGAGGTCTGCAACCCTAGCGGCGTCCGAAGAAGATTACCTCGCCTGATCGGCCCCGGAAGGAAATTGCGGCCGCGGGCCGCCGCTCCCGGCTGCCTGCAGTTCTCGGCGCAGCCACTCCGTTCCCTGCAAGCCGTGGGACAGCGTGACCTCCGCATCGCCGCCCTGTTCGGCGATCAGGCCGACCGGGCCGCGCCAGCCGCTGAGTTGAATGATCCGCATCATCTCCAACTCATGGTCGCCTTGCGAGGGTGGCATCAGTTTCTTTTCACCGTCGGGGACCATCCCCGTGATGTTCACCACCACCACATAGGGTTGGATGCGTTTCCAGATTTGAGGAAAATCGGCGATGTCCAGATGGCCGTGGCTGAAGTTGTACACCATGCCGACATCATTGAGACCTTGTTCGCGCAGCCGCTGGATCACGGCGATTTGATTCTCCGGATTCCCAAACCAGCCATTGTGGTTATAGAGGTGAACGGTGCAGCGCTGCGGTCTGGCCAGCAGCACGATTTTTTTGATCCGCTCGACCTCCTGCTCGAGTCGTTGGGCGTGCAACTCAGGTGTGGGCGTGGGAGCACCCCCGCCGGTCACCCAGAGCTGAGGGTGGATGCCATGTCGTTGGCAGACATCGAGAATGGTCCTGGCCTCGGGTTTCTCCGCAGTGGTCGGAAACCACCACGCGAAAAGTTCGATCTTCTGTCTCGTGAGCGCGGCGACTTCCGCGTCGAACGTGGGAATGTCCTTGGCGCGCCAATCGTACGCAAATCTCGAAAAACCGAGGCGGTGTAACATAAGCGCCCGCTCTTCGGGTCCGCGCTTTTTCGCGTCGAAGGGGACCACGCACCACGCCAGTAGATTCCCGCGATCAAAGATGCCCTCGCCTTTGGTCGGTCCCGGCCGGGGGTCTGCCGATTTCAGTGGGGCGGAGGCCAGCAGCAGAGCACTGACCACAAGGGCGATGGCTTTCATGGGGTAAGTTGGTTTTTCAAGGTCTGTCCCGTCGGTAAAGCTTACAGTGTCGTAGTTTTGATAAATTTATCTTATCATTAGTCACTTATGTTATTAGAATTGTTTATTGCAAATTGGCGACGTCGGCTGAGCTTACGTCGGCACCTTTGCGCCATGATATCATTTAATCCGGACGCGGTGCTCGGCTTCTATGTGAGTCACGTTTCTATTTATTGTTAGGGGTATTATGAAACTTGTGGTCCGGCGCTGGCGGGTCGCGCACGAGGCATGCGGCTAAAGGGGCTTTGTCAGACATGTCGCCTTCTCAACCCCTGACCGCACGCCCATGAACCTGCCTGTTTGTCGTTCCCTTCGTCAGCGCCCCTTCGCGCTTCTCATCGCTTTTGTGATCGTGGTTTTGCCGGCCCGGCATGCGTTCGGCGACACGATCTTCGTGGTCAACCGCGGCTCGGGCGACAGCGACGGGACGATCGGGGAGTACGTCCTTTCAGGTACGACGGTGACCACGGTGAACAAATCTCTGGTCAATGGATTGGCCCAGCCGATGTCGATCGCGGTCTCCGGTTCCAACCTCTTCGTGCTGAATTCCGGTGCGGGCACGATTGACGAATACACCACCTCCGGGGCCGTCGTGAAGAAGTCCCTGATCACCGGCTTGACCGGTGCGCGAGGCTTGGCGGTGTCGGGATCGGACCTTTTCGTGACCGACGCCATCAACGGCCGGATCAAGAAGTTCACCACAGCGGGGCAGTTGGTGAACGCGAATCTGATCACGGGATTGACGACGCCGCAGGAGATCGCGGTTTTCGGTTCGAGTCTCTTTGTGACCGATTGGACCGAAGCCAGAGTCGGGATGTACACGACCTCAGGAGGCATCCTGAACCCCGATCTGATTTCATACCCGGATCTTGAGAACCCGGTGGGGGTGAGCCTGGCGGTGTCGGGTTCGGAGCTGTTCGTGAGCAATGTCAATCTGGGCACCATCGGAAAATTCGGGCTCCTTCACGACTCGAGCACCGGCAAGTATTCGACGGAAATCGTGGATGTCTCGCTGATCGAGAATTTGGGCAATCCCTGGGGAATCGCGGTCTCGGGATCGAACCTGTTCGTGTGCAATGCGGGCGCCGGCACGATCGCAGAGTACACGACGGCGGGCGCAATGGTGAAGGATCCCTTGATCAGGCGGCTGAACAGCCCGATGCAGATGGTGATCGTCCCCGCCGCCTCCTCCTCGGTTCCCGACGAGGGCGCGACCTTCGTTTTGCTGGGCGCCGGTCTGTCGACCTTGGTCATGGCGAGGAGCTTCCGGCGACGTCCGCGCGCGAACGGTTGATCTCGCGTCTCGTGCCGACGGCCAACCGGCCCGCTCAGCCCGTTGGGTCTGTCGTGCGCGAATGACGTCAGGATCCGCGGCACCGAGCAGCGGCTTCGGACCTCCGAATCGTGAGGGGCGGATTGGCCGCTCGGCGGCCAACGCTCACGAGCAGTCAGCAAGTTCGTGTGAGCCGGTTTTTCATTCGGTTTGATCATCTGCGGCCGCAGGCGACTGGTTGTGTGCCGCATACGTCGGCACGGCGCGAAATGCTCGCGCAGGCCATTGTCTGACGAAGGTCCGCCGGTGGTTCCTTCGTACGAGCGTGGCCGGTAAATGCATCCGCCGAACGCATCCGTCCGTTGCAGCCTCTACTCCTTAGCCGTGTTTGCCTACCGAATTCCTCCCAATGACCCGTTTGCTGTTCCTGATTGCGCTGGTATCCTCCGCCATGGCCACCGAACAAGCTTTTCCTCCCTCGCCCGTCGGTGTGGCGGAGTTGAAGACGCTGCCTGCCGGAGTGCTCCTCAAGGCCTCGGCGAAGGGAAACTACTTCGAGGAGTCGAACCGGCTGTTCGGCCCGCTGTTCAGCTACATTTCCTCGCACGACATCGCCATGACGACGCCGGTGGAGGCGAAGATTGAGGGGGCGGCGATGTTTTTCTGGGTCGCGCAGAGCCAGCGCGCGAAAGTGGCCGGGAGCACGGGCGCGGTCGAAGTGGTGGAGATCCCGGAGCGGTGGGTGGCGAGTCTCGGCGCCCGTGGAAGCTATTCGGCGCAGAATTTTGAGAAAACGCGCGACCAACTGCTGGGCTGGCTGGGGCAGCGCACGGAGGTCGAACCGGCGGGCCCGCCCTACGCCGTCTATTGGAACGGGCCGTTCACGCCCGGATTCCTGAAGCGGTTCGAGGTCCACGTCCCGGTGCGGGCGGCGGGCCCGGGGCGGACTCGCTAAGGGGCCGGGCATGTTGCATCGCCATCCACTTCCGACGAGATGAGGCCTCCAAGCGAGACGACTGACCTGCCGGGTCCGCCGGAGGGCGGGCCGCCGACCCTCGCGCAGCGGGGCGATGCGCGGCTGCGTCCTCCCGGGCGGGCGGTCGGCCGGCAACGCTGGAACGAACTGCTGTTTGCGCACTGGACCGTCGATCCGGGTGCGGTGCAGGCGACTCTGCCGCGGGGCCTTTACGTCGATACCTTTGCCGGGGCGGCGTATCTGGGGATTGTGCCCTTCGCGATGGAGCGAGTCCGCCCCGCGTGGCTGCCGCCGCTGCCGGGGTTGTCGTGGTTTCTCGAACTCAACGTGCGCACGTACGTCCATGATGCGGCGGGCCGGCCCGGCGTCTGGTTTTACTCGCTCGATTGCAACCAACCCCTCGCCGTCGCGATCGCGCGGCGCTTTTTCCATCTCCCCTATTTCCATGCGCGCATGGCGGCGTCCCGGCGCGACGGTGCGATTTGGTATGCGTGCCAGCGCCGCGACGAAGCCGCGCGGCCGTGCCGCTATGCCTGGACTCCGGGTGCCATGGCCGCGCCGACGGTGCCGGGCTCGCTCGATTTTTTTCTGGTGGAGCGGTACCTGCTTTTTGCCGCCGACCCGGCGGGCCGGCTCTATTCCGGGCGCGTGCATCATGCGCCCTACCGCGTCTCTCCTGCCGAGGTTGCGGAATTTTCGGTCGAGCCGGCGCGACTGGCCGGCTTCCATTTGGAAGGCGAACCGGCGTCCGTGCTCGCGGCGTTGCCGGTGGACGTGTCGATCTACCCTCTCGTTCCCGTGCAGCGAGCTTCCCTCGCAAGTCGCGCCCGCCGTCGCCCAGGCGGCAACCGAGTTTGGCCGGCTGGACGTGGTGGTGAACAATGCCGGCTACGGCCTCATCGGTGCCCTCGAAGAATGTGACGATGAGCAGATCGCGCGCAATTTTGAGACGAATTTCTTCGGCGCCCTGCGGGTGATTCGCGCCGCCCTGCCGATCTTGCGCGCCCAGCGGCGCGGGAATTTCGTGAACATCAGCGCCGCCGCCGTCATCGCCAACTATCCCGGTTTCTCCATCTACGGCGCGACCAAGTGGGCGCTGGAGGGGGCTTCGGAGGCGCTCGCCGCAGAGGTCCGACCGCTGGGACTGAAGGTCACGATCGTCCAACCCGGTCCCTTCCGCACGGAGTTTGTTTCGCGGTCGCTCGAGCGGGCGACCGGGCACGTGCCCGACTACGATGTGTCGAGCGGGAAGTTCCGGCGCCTCCTGGAAACGATGAGCGGCCGGCAGCCGGGCGATCCGATCAAGGCGGCCGACGCCATCATCGACGCCGTGGCCTCGGAGAATCCGCCGCTGCGCCTCGTGCTCGGTAAATATGCCAACGACAAAGCGCGCCGGAAGCTCGCATCGGCGGCCCGTGAACTCGACGCGGGTGGCGCCGCCGGCCTGGCGACCGATTTCGCCGCGGACGGTGGGGCGGAGGCACCGCGATGAGCGCGGCGAAAGCGGCGCGTTCGCTGGTGCTCGTGCTCGGCGACCAGCTCGATCCGGCGGCGGCGGTGTTCGACGATTTCGACGCGGAGCGAGACATCGTCTGGCTGGCCGAAGTAGCAGAGGAGTCGGAACACGTCTGGACGGGCAAGCCGCGTATCGCGGTGTTTCTCTCGGCCATGCGGCATTTTCGCGACGCCCAGCGGAAGCTCGGGCGCACGGTGAGCTACACCGCCCTCGACGATCCCGCGAACACCCAGTCGCTCGCGAGCGAACTGGCGCGGGCGGTGGCAGAGCATCGGCCGGAACGGCTCGTGATGACGGAAGCGGGCGAGTGGCGGGTGCAGGAGCTGATCGCCGCGGCGGCGAAGGCGGCGGGCGTGCGGCTCGAAATGCGCCCGGACCGGCACTTCTTCTGCTCCCGGGCCGATTTTTCGGCCCATGCCGCAGGCCGGAAAATACTGCGGATGGAGTTTTTCTACCGCGAGGTCCGGCGAAAGCATCGCGTGTTGCTCGATGAGCAGGGCGAGCCCGAGGGCGGCCAGTGGAACTACGACCACGACAACCGCGGGAGTTTCAAAAAGGGCGGGCCCCAAGAGGAGAAGCTGCGGGCGCCGGCCCTGACGAAACCCGATGCGGTCACGCGCGAGGTGCTGGCGCTGGTGGAGCGGCGCTTCGCCAGCCATCCGGGGGAGCTCAGGGAATTCGCATGGCCGGTCACGCCCGCGGACGCGCGGGCGACGCTGCAGGATTTCATCGAGCACCGGCTGCCTAACTTCGGACAGTTTCAGGATGCAATGTGGACCGAGGAACCGTGGCTGTTTCATTCGCGGATTTCGGCGGCGATGAATTTGAAACTGCTCAATCCCCGTGAAGTCGTGGCGGCGGCGGAGCAGGCCTATCGCGCGGGGAAAGTGCACCTCGCCAGCGCGGAGGGATTTATCCGCCAGATCCTCGGCTGGCGGGAGTATGTGCGGGGGATCTACTGGCACCACATGCCGCGCTACCTCGGGCTGAATGCGCTGGCAGCGAAGGAGAAATTGCCGGAGTTCTATTGGACGGGTAGGTGCGAGATGAACTGCCTTCGCCAGAGCATCGGACAAACTTTGGCGCACGGGTACGCGCATCATATCCAGCGGCTGATGGTGACGGGGCTCTATGCCCTGCTGCTCGGGGTCGAGCCGCAGAAAGTCCATGAGTGGTATCTGGCGGTCTACGTGGATGCGGTCGAGTGGGTGGAGCTGCCGAACACGCTCGGGATGTCGCAGTATGGTGACGGCGGGATCATGGCCTCGAAGCCGTACGCGGCGACCGGGAAGTACATCGACCGGATGAGCAACTACTGTGCGGGGTGCCGGTTCGATCCGGCGAAGTCGGTCGGCGCCGAGGCCTGCCCGTTTACGACGCTGTACTGGGATTTTCTCCTGCGCCATGAGCCGTTGCTGGCGAAGAACCAGCGGATGGCGCTGCAGGTGAAAAATCTCGCCCGGCTCACGGCGGCGGATCGCACGGCGATTCGGGCGCAGGCCGCGGAAATCAGGCGCCACGGCGGCGCACCGGCGCCGGCGGAGGGACTTTTGCCGCTTTAGGGCGAGGAACCGAACGATGCCGAAGATGCGCAAAAAATCCGATCTCCCGTCGAAGCCCTGCGCGGTGTGCGGACGACCTTTTACGTGGCGAAAGAAATGGGCGCGCGACTGGGCGAACGTGAAGTTCTGCTCCGATGCCTGCCGGCTGCGGAAGAACGGAGGCTCCCGTGGCTGACGAAGCTTTCAAGACCCGCGTGCGGAGTGCGCGGCCGGCGGCACGGAGCCGGCGGACAGAACGGGGTCTGGCGTTGGCGGATCGAATGGTCACCATGGCGCGCGTATGAAGGACGTGGTGATCGTCGGTGGAGGCCTGGCGGGACTGACCTGCGCGCGCCGGTTGCAGTCGGGTGGGATGGACTGCGTGGTGCTCGAGGCGAGCGACGGCGTCGGCGGGCGGGTGCGCACGGATGTGGTCGAAGGATTTCGGCTGGACCGGGGCTTTCAGGTGCTGCTGACCGCGTATCCGGCGGCGAAGAAGTGGCTCGATTACGAGCGGCTGGAGCTGAAGAAATTCTCGGCGGGTGCGCGGGTCTGGTGCGACGGCCGGATGCGCCGCGTGAGCGATCCGTGGCGCGAGCCCGGGGCGCTGTGGGACACGTTGCGGGCGCCGGTGGGTTCGCTGGCGGACAAAGTGCGGATCGCGACGCTGCGCGCGGCGGCGCGACGCGGTACGCCGGCGGAGCTGTTCGCGCGGCCGGAAACCCCGGCGCTGGAAGCGCTGCGGGCGCACGGGTTCAGCGAACGGATGATCGAGCGGTTCATGCGGCCGTGGCTGGGGGGCGTTTTTCTGGATGCTCGGCTGGAGACCTCGAGCCGGATGCTGGAGTTTGTGTTTCGCATGTTTGCGGAGGGCGACACCGCGGTGCCGGCGGCCGGGATGCAGGCGATCCCGGAGCAACTGGCGGCGGGGCTCGCGCCGGGAACGGTGCGGCTCAACGCCCGCGTGGCCGCCGTGGAAGCGGGCGCCGTGCGGCTGGTGAACGGCGAACGGATCGAGGCGCGGCGGATCGTCGTGGCGGCGGAGGGCACGGGCGCGGCGGCACTGCTCCCCGAGGTGGAGGCGCCGGCGTGGCGGGCGGTGACGGCGATTTATTTCGGCGCGAAAGCGAGCCCGCTGGGCGAGCCGACGTTGATGCTGAATGGAACGGGACGGGGACGGATCAACAACGTCGCGGTGATGAGCGAGGTCGCACCGGGCTACGCACCGGCGGACAAAGCGTTGATTTCGGTGTCGGTCTTGGGCGAGTTGCCGGATGACGACGCGGCGTTGGTAGCCGGCGTGCGGATGGAGCTGAAGGAGTGGTTCGGTCCGGAGGTGACGGAGTGGCGGACGTTGCGCGTTTCTCGGGTGCGGCGGGCGCTGCCGGTGCGGTGGCCCTTGGAGCGGCGGGCGCCCGCAGCGGTGCGACCGGGGGTGTGGGTGGCGGGAGATTTTCTGAACTCGGCCTCAATCCAAGGGGCGATGGAGAGCGGGGACAGCGTGGCTGAAGCCATCCTCACGGAAGCGGGCAGGTGAGACGGATGCCGGTCCGACGGGTGGTCTCGAACCCCTGGTCACGGGAAGGCGGCGCGTGGCAAAACCCACCAGGGCCGGAGGTGAAGCCCCGCCGTTTCGCGCGTCATCCGTGCATGGATTGGCCGATCCGCCGCAGAAATTGCGTCCGCTGCCCAATGGCCTTGTTTCCCGGCTAATTTAGACATGAGTCGGGGCACTCAATCGGCGGGGCCTCCAGTCGCAAAACACTCCATGAAAACCAAGCTCTACCACGGGGTCGCTGCCTGCATCCTCCTTCTCTCGCTGGCGGTGCCGACCCGGGCCGCCGATACCGCCCCCATCATCAAACCCGGCGCCATCTGGCACGACGATCGCGGGGAGCATATCAACGCCCACGGCGGCGGCATCCTCCAGGTAGGCGGCACGTGGTATTGGTTTGGCGAATACCGGCCGAAGGACGCCGTGCCCGGCCGGCGCTACGTCTCCTGCTATTCGTCCGTGGATCTCGTGCACTGGACGTTCCGCGGACTGCCCATCGACATGACCGCCCCCGAGGGCATCGGTCCGAACTGGGTGCTCGAGCGCCCGAAGGTCTTCCATCACGCGAAGACGAAAAAGTTTGTGATGTACCTGCACCTCGACGGACCGCTCGATCCCCGCGAGGCCGACCCCGACAAAGCCTACAAGCTCGCCCGCGTGGGCGTGGCCGTTTCCGACACCGTCGAAGGGCCCTACACCTACCTCCGCTCCTTCCGCCCCCTCGGGCAGGAGAGCCGCGATATCGGCCAGTTCATCGATGACGACGGCAGCGCCTATTTGATCTTTGAGAGCCGCCCGACGAAAGGCTTCTTCATCGCGAAACTCTCCGCCGATTATCTCGATGTCGCCGCGCAGACCGCCTTCATCGAGGCCCCGATCGAGGGCGGTGCGCTGGTGCACTACGACGGCCTCTACTACATCCTCGGTTCCGCGCTGACCGGCTGGGCGCCGAACCCGAACAAATACGCCACCGCGAAGGAGCTGAAAGGACCCTGGAGCGAATTCAAGGACATCGCCCCGCCCGAGACGAAGACCTACGGCTCCCAGTCCACGCTGCTGTTGAAGGTCGTCGGCACCGACAAAACGACCGTCATCTTCATGGGCGATCAATGGAAACCCCGGGCCCAGTGGGACAGCCGCTACCTCTGGATGCCGCTGGAGATCGGCGCCGGCCGGCTGCGGCTGCCGGAACCCCGGGAGTGGACGCTCGACGTGAAAACCGGTGCCGCCGGCCTCCGGCCCTAGATTCTAGATTGTTTGGGCGGTCGTCGGTCCTGTCCCTTCAACGAAGGGAGGCGATCGTTTTGGACCGCTCCCGGGAGAATTGGACCGATGGTTTGCGTCGCGCAGTCGGCGACGCCGGGCACACGGGTGGCCGGTCCCTCCTGCGACTCAAGCGAACATCAGCCGGCAGATCACGACCGAGGCCACGACGCCCGCGAAGTCCGCGATCAGGCCCGCGGCCACGGCGTGACGCGTCCGGCGCACCGCCACGGACCCGAAATAGACGGCGATGACGTAGAACGTCGTTTCGGTGCAGCCAAAAATGGTGCCGGCCATGCGCGTCGTCAGCGAGTCCGGGCCGAGCCGCTGCGCGATTTCGGCAAACAGCCCGGTCGTCGCGCTGCCGCTGAGCGGCCGCACCAGCACCAGCGGCAGGAGGTCGGGCGGGAAGCCGAGCGGCGTCAGGAGCGGGGCCAGCGCGCTCTTCAACGCTTCGATGCCCCCGGCGCCCCGGAACATCCCGACGGCCACGAGGATCGCGACGAGGAACGGGATCACGCGGATGGCCACCTGAAACCCCTCCTTCGCGCCCTCGACGAATTCCTCATACACTTTCACCCCGCGCAGCGCCGCATAGAAGGGGAAAAAAATGAGCAGGAACGGCACGGCGAGCAGCGAGAGCGCGCCGACCGCGCGCAACGCCGGGTGTTGCGTCGACGGGTCTTCCCAGGCCGGGGGCGAGACCTGGGCCGGAAAAATCTGCGCGCTGAGCGCGGTGGTCGCCGCGTGGTAGCTCGCGGGTGCGACGATGATCCAGACGAGCAGTGCCGCGAACGCCGCCAGCAGGAGGCCGATCGCGAATCGGCCCCAGGCGGGCATCGGCGCCGGCTCCCGCAAGATCACCGGTTCGGTGGCGGCGGCCGCGTCCGGGAGGGGCGTTGCGGCGGCACCCGCTGGCGGAGGGGTGAGCCGGAAGCAGCGCCAGTTTTCCATCCACTTCACGGCGGTGACGCCGGCCACGGTGGAACAGATCGTGGCGAGGAAAGCGGTGCCGACGATGGCGGTGGGGTCCTTGGCGTGCTGCGCGGCGAGGATGGCGATGGCGGTCGTCGGCAGCAGCTGGATGCTGCTGGTGTTGATCGCGAGGAAGGTGCACATCGCGTTCGTGGCGGTGCCGGGCTGGCGGTTGAGGGTCTCGAGGTCGCGCATGGCGCGCAGGCCGAGCGGCGTGGCGGCATTGGCGAGGCCGAGCATATTGGCGGCCATGTTCATGAGCATGGAGCCCATCGCCGGATGATCGGGCGGAACATCGGGGAAGAGGCGGCGCATCAGGGGTCGCAGCCCGCGGGCGAGCTGTTGTACGAGCCCGCTGTGCTCGGCGAGCCGCATTAACCCGAGCCAGAGCGCCATGACGCCCGCGAGCGGGAGCGCGATCTTCATCACGGCGGTGTCCGCCATCTGAAACGCGCCTTCGGTCACCTCGCGCAGGCGGCCGGTCGCGCCGCCGATGAGGACGGCCAACCCCACCAATGCCAGCCAGAGGTAGTTCAGCATTGGACCGAAGCAAAGGCGCCGCTCAATTCAGCGGCGAGCGAAAAGGGGACGGGCGAGGCGAGGCAAGAGAGGGTTCGCGGTGCGCACCGGGACGATGCGCTCACGC
>JAPLTR010000423.1 GCA_026398065.1 Verrucomicrobiota bacterium
TGAAATAAATCGGCGCGGGCGATAATTGCCGTTTTCAGCTCCTCCAATCCCATGCCCGTAAGCGCCGATACCCGTGACGTAGGAACACCAGCCGGGAGACTTCCAAGAGGCGTAAAATCACCTAAGTCGCTCTTGTTTAAGATAATTATGGAATTTGAAGGCCGGATGTGAGTAACCATATCGGGGGGCAGCACTGCACCAGACACGGTTGAATCCAGCACGAGCAAAAACAGGTCGGCCTCGGCGGCGCGTTCCAAGGTTTTCACCATCCCGAGCTTCTCCAAGGGGGCAGGGGAGGGGTTCAGACCGGCCGTGTCGATGATGCGCAGACAGTGGGGTCCGACGATGATCCGCTCCTCGATGAAGTCGCGAGTGGTGCCCGGCTCCGGGCTCACCAAGGCGCGCTCGGATCCGACGAGACGGTTGAGCAGGCTGCTTTTGCCGACGTTGGGGGCGCCGACGATCACAGTCTTGATACCATCGCGGAGCAGTTCGCCGTAGTGGCTGGTGGCGAGCAGGCGGTCGGTCTCGCGCGTCAGGCGGGCGAGCTCGCGGGCGACGATTTCCCGGTCTTCGGGGGGCAGATCCTCGTCCGGGAAGTCGATATACGCCTCCACGCGGGCCAAAACCTGCAATAAACCGCCTACGAGAGTCTCCATTTGCCGCCCCAGCTCCCCCCGGAGCTGCTGATTGGCGGCGGCGAGGGCCCGCTCGCTGCGGGCGTGGATCAGGTCCATCACCGCCTCGGCCTGGCTGAGGTCCATCTGGCCGTGGAGAAAGGCGCGTTGGGTGAACTCGCCGGCTTCGGCCGGCCGACAGCCGCGGGCGAAGAGGTCCTCGAGGATTTTTTGCGCGATAAACGGGTTTCCATGACAGGAAACCTCGAGGGAATCCTCGCCGGTGTAGGAACGCGGGCCCTGAAAAAAGGTGAAGAGGACGTCGTCCAACAATGTGCCGACCGCGTCGCGGTAGTCCGCGTGGGTCGCGACCCGGGGCAGGGGAGGGGCGCCGAAAATCTCCCGGGCGAGACGCCCTGTATCCGGTCCACTGGTACGCACCACCGCGATGGCGGCGGTGCCCGCGGGCGTGGCGAGGGCGGCGATGGTGTCGGTGGGACGGAGCATGACGGGGCGCCACGCTTCGCGGGGCCGCCCGCCAAGTCAAATGCGGGGCGCGTTTCCGGCCGGCCGGGCACTATCGACCGCTGACGGTCAGCGGCGCCACGCGCGTGCCGTCGGTGACCTTGTCGCCGGGGTAGACGACGACCGACGCGCCCTCGGCGAGGCCGTCGACGATCTCGGTCTCCACTCCATTGCTGCGGCCCGGTTTCACGACGTGCAGACGGGAGCGGCCCCCCTCGATCGCGAAGGATTGCCAGGATCCGGCGCGTTGGAACAGAGCGCCCGCCGGCACGCGCAGCGCCGCAGCGCTCTCCCACGTGACGATGCGCGCCTCGACCCGATAGCTGTCGCCGAGGGTCGGACGCTTTTCCAGGGGATCGGTGAAATCGGCGATCACGTAGACGCGCTGCTCCTCGACGCCGAGGGCGGAAATCTTGGTGAAGGCCGATGGTTCGACGTGCCGCACGCGTGCAGCGAGCGGCTCCGGGCCACCCCACTGCTCCAGTATCACACGGGCGCCGGGCTTGATGGCGACGCCGTCGCGCGAAAGGACCTCGATGCGCAATTCCAAGTCGGTTTGATCGCCGACTTCGACGAGCGAAAAACCTCCGGGCACCACCCGGGCGCTCTCCTGAAACACGCGCAGGATACGTCCGCTTACGGGCGACGTGATCACCAGCGGTTCCGCCCCGCCAGGTCCACCGGCGCCGCCGCGCGACAGGATGGCGCGGGCCTGCTGCAGCTCGAACTCCGCCACCTTCAGCGCAAACTCCGCGGCGCGCTCGTCCTGTTGCGTCGTGGTCGCGCGCAGCTCCGCCACCTCGAATTCCTGCTGCGACAAAACCTTCTGCCCAAAGAGCCGCTTCAGCCGCTCGAAGTCTGCGGCGTACATTTTCGCTGCCGCTCCTGCGCGTTCCCGCTGGGCCCCGGCCGCGGCCAGCGCCGCCTCGGCCGTATGCACGCGGGCCACGGCCTGGGCCTGGTTGCGCGCATCGAGAAAATCCGCGCCGCCCGTCTCGAGGACCGCCAATACGGTTTTTCCCGCCTCGACGACCGCGCCCGCCTTCCAGTCGATGCGCCGGAGTTGGCCGCCCACGGGAGCAGAGACAATGTAGCGGTTTTTCACGCGTGTCATACCCTCTTCATCGACCGTCACCACCAGCGGGCCGCGCGTCACGACCCCCGCCTCGACCGGCACGGGGCGCGGCCAGAGGCCGACGACGATGAGGGCCACGAGCAGCACGGCGCCGAACAGCGGCAGACGGCGACGCCACGCAGGCGGGCCGTTCTTTCGGGCGGCAGGCGAGGGCAGGGGAGCTTGGTTCATGAGGAGAGAGGCGCAGGATCAGTCGAGCGCCTTGAGGGCGCTGACCAAGTTGATTTCGGAGAGTTTGCGCGCGGCGAAGAGCGCGGACAACGCGGAAGCGAGCGCCACGACGAGGACGGCAAAGGCATAGTTGGCGGCCGTCAGCACGAGCGGCAGGCGCACGGTCTCGGTATTGACGGAAGTGATGATACCCGTGGCGAAACCGGAGCCGATGAGGAGCCCGAGCGGCAGGGCCGCCAGCGTGAGGAGCACGAGCTCGCCCACCAGCACCGCGCCGACCTCGCCCTTGGTGAATCCGAGGACGCGCAACGTGGCGAGCTCGCGAGCCCGCTCGGAGAGGGAGATGCGCGCGCTGTTGTAGATGATGCCGAAGGCCACGATGGTCGCGAACATCATGTACATCTTCTGCAGCAGGCCGATGCTCTCGCCGGTCGTCTTGCGGAAACCGTCACGTATCGAGTTTTTGATGACGCAACCGGCGATGCGCGGGGTGTGCTTCACCGCGTCGAGAAAATCGCCCCACCGGTCGGCGCGCACCACCACGTGGGCGCCGCTGATGCAGTCGCCCTCGAGGAGCAGGCGGTTGAGCGCATGCAGCTCCATGTAGGCAGCCATGCCGGCGAAATCCTCGGCGAGACCGATCACGGGGATGGCAAGCTCCCGCTCCCGGCCCTCCAGGACCTTGGCGATGATCTCCTCGCCGGGGCGAACGTGGAGAATGTCGGCGAGCTTGGCGGAAATGACGACGCCGCGCGCGGGCAGCGTGAGCTGCTGCGGCTGTGCGTCGATCACGCGGCTCAGCGTGCCCCGCTCGGGCAAGCCTTGAAGAGTCAGGCGGCGGGAGACCGGGCCCCAGCGCAGCTCCACGGGCACAAACCGAAACGGCTCGGCCAGCTCGACACCCGGCAGGTGTCGGAAATCGGCGATGGCGC
>JAPLTR010000588.1 GCA_026398065.1 Verrucomicrobiota bacterium
CCGAACTCCGCGGAGTTCCTCTCGAAACCCTCGCCACCCAAGTCGCTGAAAACTTCACCCGCCTCTTCGGCCCGCGCTGATGCGGCCCGCACGCAATGGCCTCCGCCCCGTCAACCGCCAGCCGCGCTCGGGAACTGCAGCCGCAACAACTCGCCAGCCCCGCCTTGTCCAGTTGCCCCGCGCTGATCGCGATCATGGCCTCATAGAGTTCGCGATCGTCGGAGCGATCGACGCAGCCGTTGTACTCAAGAAAGGTCCCCGCACACACCGCGGCGGTCCGCTTGTTGCCATCGAGAAAGGCCTGGCATTCCGCCAGGTGAAACGCATAGGCCGCGCCGATCTCGTGGAGATCGCTGGTCCCGTAGAAAAATGCGTGCTCCGCTGCGCCCAGGGCCGCCTCGGCCCCGGCACGGTCCCGAACGCCGTCCATGCCGCCCCAGCGCTCCAGCGAGCGCCGATGCAGGGCGGCGACGATTTCCCACGTCAGGAAGTCCGGTTGGTCCATAGCCAACCCTTATTGGGCCAAACGGCGAAACAGCTCGGGGTGTCGGTCAAAGACGCCTTCTCCGATGGCCACCGCTTTGTTGAATTCCATACGGCGAACCCCGTCGGCCGCCACCGATGCCGTCTTCTTTTCAAGATAGACCCTCACCTGCTCCTGCTCGGCGGCTGGGAGCTTTTCGATCATCTCAATAATTTCGGCGGCGCTCATGACACCAACCACCCTAGCGAAGCGCCCCGCTCGCGCAAGCACCCGCTCCGCCGCCCTTCGCCACACTCCGACAGCAAAACGGCGGCGGTCTGTGACCGCCGCCGCCCGTTCGCGGCGCCCGTCGGGCGTCGCCAAAATCTGGTTACACCGGCCTTACTTCACGTTCTTCTTGAAGAACGCCGCGGCGCCTCCGACCAGCGCGTTCGGGTCCTTCTGGAAACCCTGGTTGTCGGTCTCGATCGCCATCACGCCCGACCAGTTGGCCTTCTTGATTTCCTCAAAGAGCCCGGCGTAGTTCGCCTGACCGGTGCCGATGTCGACGTCGAGAATCGTCGGACCGGGCGCCTTCTTGCCCTTCTTGCCGTCCTTCGTGTCGGCCGTGGTCTCAGTGGCCGTAGCCGGGGCCGCGGGCTCGACGCGCTTGTCTTTGAGGTGCATGTCGAACACGCGGCCGTTGTACTCGCGGAAGATCTTCGCCGCGTCGAAGCCGGCCGCGGTCACCCAGCCGATGTCGAGGCATACGCCGATGCGCGGGTCGCGGGCGGCGAGCACCTTCTTCACCGTCTCCGGGTCGCCATACACGGTGCCGAGGTTGTGGTTGTGGATCGCGAGCTTGATGTCGTACTCCTTCACCAGCTCCTCGAGGTTGTCCCATTCGGCCAGGTTCTTCGGTTCGACGATGATGACCTTGATCCCCATCAGCTTTGCGAATTCGAAGAGCTTCCGGTTGGACTCCTTGTCCATCGAGGTGCCGTTGACGCCAAAGGTGTAGCACACGAGCCCGCGCTGATCCAAAATCGCCTTCTTCCGGAGGGTCTCCTCCTTCGTCCCCTTTGGGTCGATGTGCGCCGCGATCATCTGGAGATTCTTGATCTGGTGCTTGGTGGCAAAGTCCACGACCTCGTCGAAAGTCATGAAGCGGCAGGTCCACGTTTGGATCCCGAGCTGCGGGGCGGCGACGGCCGACGTCAGGGCAAAGGCGCAGGCCAGAATGGCGAGCGAGAGAAGGCGGAGCGGAGTTTTCATGGGTTGAGCAAGGGTGAGAAAAACCGAAAGCAGGAAATGGCAGAGACGTTTGCCCCGTACAAACGTTACTCCCCGGCTGGACCGAGGAGCTTTTGCACGGCCTCGACCGCGATGCGCTCGCGCTCCGCCCAGCTGCCGCGAATCTCCACGAACGGCAGCCCGCGCTGCTCCAGCGCCTCGCGCCACAGCCGGCGCCCGCGGGCGCGGCCCTCGGCGTCGGGAAAGCTCCGCTGCGGGTCCGGCTCCCACGGCACGTCCGTGTCGCAAAGCAGCCACAGCGCCACCCCGCGCGCCCGGTCCTCGGCCTCCACCCGCACCCACGGCGGGCACGCCCCGGGAAACAGCACGTCGTTCCACAGGGTGCACGTGAGCAGGTCCGTGTCGAAAAACACCACGCGCCGCGCCTTCGCCACCGCGAGGTCCTCGTTGGCGATCTGGCCCAGCGCGATCGTACCGAGATCGTTGGCCGTGATCCGGCCGTCCTTGATCTCCCAGAATTCCCGCACGAACTCCTCCGCCCACGGCTCGCCCAACCGCACCGCCAGCCGTTCCGCCAGCGTCGATTTGCCCGTCGATTCGGTGCCGAAGAGCACGACGCGTTTCACCTCAGGCATGCGCGCCCTCCTTCGCCGCCCGCGCCCAGGCGCGCCAGCCCACGACCGCGAGCCCGAAATAGATTGCGTACAAGAAAGCCGTATACGCCAGGTCCGCCTTCCAATAGGCCGCGATCGCGACGAGGTTCACGACGATCCAGACCGGCCAGTTCTCGATGTTCTTCCGCGCCTGGAGCGCCTGCGCCGCCACGCTGAACGCCGCGATGAACGCGTCGCGCCACGGCATCACCGCATCCGTCCACGCCCGCAGCGCCAGCGCCCAGCCGACGGTCGCCGCCGCCGCGATCGCCAGCGTCGCGATCCGTCCGCGCGCCGTCAGCGCCGTCACCGGCAGCTCCGGCTCGGCCGCACCCCTGCCCCGCACCCAGTGCCACCAGCCCCAGGCCAGTGCCGCAAAGAAGAAAACCTGCAGCGTCGCATCGGCGTAGAACTTCGCCCGGTAGAACAGCACGGCCTGCACCGACACGGCGACCAGCCCCACGGGAAACGCCCACAGGCTGCGCCGGATCATCAGCGCCACGCCGATCACCCCGAGCACGAGGTTGGCCTGGTCGAGCGGCGACGCCGTCGTGAGCCCGGTCCAGATGTTCTGCAGGATTTCGCGCATCGCGTCCCGGGCCTATTTCTTCTCGGCCACGAACGCTTCCATCGCCTCGCGGGTGATCGTATAGCGCGCCGCGCACCGCGGACACCGGATCTCGATCTTCTGGTCGTCCCCGAAGAGCCCGGCGGGATCCGTGCGCATCGTCGGTGCCAGCACCTCCATGAGCTTGGCCTGGTTGCACCCGCAGTGCCACCGGCACACGCGCTTCTCCAGCAGCCCGAGCGGCTCGGTCTTTTCAAAGTCCTTCACGGCCTCCGGCGTCAGGGCCTTGAGCCAGGTGACGTCGCAATCCGGGTGCTCCGTCACCATCGCCCACTCCTCCTCCGCGAGTTGAAAATACCGCGCCACCCGCTGCTCGCTCTGCGCGTAGAAGCGCTCCGCCGCCACAATCGGATCCGCCCCGGTGAAGTTCACCGCGCTCCGGCGCTTCTCGCCGCGCCCGCGCACGACGTCCGAGTAAAAGACATTCTCGGGCAGCTCCTTCACGTTCTCCGAAAAAATGCGGCCGGTCACCGTGCCGAGCTCGTTGTCGCCCGTGAGAAACAGGTTCACCCGCGGCTCCTGGAAATTGATCGTCCACGCGGTGAGCTCGTTGCGCGGCCGCGAGGCGGCGTGCAGCACAAAGGCCGCCAGCGCGCGCTTGAACAGCGCGTCGTGCTCCGGCGCCGGCTTGATCCCGTGCGTGCTGAGATGGAGGTAGTAGTCGACAAAGAGCTCTCCGAAGTCCGCACGCGCCACGACGGCGTTGCGATTGCGGACAAAGTGCGTGGCCACCTCGAGGCCGGCGTCGGCGAGGTTGGGAGGAGTCGTTTCAGGCATGATGCCAGACAGTCCGCCGAAACCGCCCTTTGTCCACGCTCAGCGCCCGCGCCTGCTCGCAGCGCTTCCGGGACTTCTCCACGCCCAGCGCATCGAGGCCCAGGACGTTGGCCACCGCCAGCACCGTCCCCACCCCGCAAAACGGGTCGAAGACCACCTGCGCCCCGGCCTGCTCCTTCGCAAACCTGACCGCATGTCCCGCCGCCCGCACCCCCATGGCCCGCACCCACATCTGTTTGCCCGGGTCGACCACGATGTCCGGCAGCGGCAGCACGTCCGGGCACTTCATCATGCGCGACACGGCGATCAGATGAGTGTATCCGGGGCGACCATACGTCAGTTGCCCGGGCTCGCGGCGCGCGACAATCTTATGGAACAGGATGTGCGCGCCCGCGTCCTCCGCCGCGCGCACGACCATCGAGCCCTTGTCGATCCAGACGCCGTCGCGCTTGATGTCCGACTGGAAAAAGATCGCCGCGCTCGTCTCCGGCACCGCGTCGACCACCAGCCGCACCGCGTCCAAAAACCACACGCGCCACACCGGCAGCGCCATGCCCACCTCGGAGACATCCGGCAGCGACGTCACCGCGCACGCCCCCGCGATGACGCCACGCGCCCGCATCCACGGTATCGCATCCGCGCACTCCACCTCCCGCTTTGGTTCGATCGCCATCGCGACATCCTCCCACTTCCTCCGGCACGCACGCCAGCCCGAGTTTCACCCCACGATCTCACCTTCATCAGCCGCCTTCACCCGCGTCGCCACCAGGGCGATGTTCTCCAGCAGCGCGATCCGCTGCATCTCCGCGGCCTCCGTCCACACGGGCCGCCGCACGAGTTCGAGCGTGTCGCCGCGCCGCACCAGCAGCCCCCAGCCCGCCGGGATCTCCGCCTCCGCGAAAATCCCCTCCTCGTTCACAAGGTACAAAAAGTCCGCCGCGCGCCAGCGCCAGAGCTTCGCAAATTTGGTCCCGCTCAGCAGCCGCTCCTGCCACATCGCGAGGTCAGCGACGACCTTCCGGTGCGTCACATGCTCCAGCCCAGAAAAGTCCCACGCATCGAACTCCGCAAAGAGCGATTCGCCCTTCCGCAGGTCCGGCCGGTGCCCGCCAATCAGCTCCTCCAGTTTCGCGAGCCGCTCGCTCAGCTCCGTCACGTGCCTCCGCGCCTCGTCCTCGCGCCGCGCATCCTTCAACAGATCCGCCCGCGCCTGCTTGCACTCGAACACCGCGGTCCTCCGCCCTTCGCCCCTTGAACACGCCGCCACATCCGCGCGATACCCACTTTTTGGCACGCGCACCTCGCACGCCGCGACCGCAAAGCCGTTCGCCCGCGCCCACGCCAGTGCGAGGCGTTTCAACTGCCGGTGGTTCTCCGATTCGCCTCCTTTCATCGTCGTCACGCACACAGCAAAAAATCCCGCCCCTCCACATACCCCCCCTGCACCATCCGCGCGCGATTGTACTCGCGCGCCCCGCGGGACGAGACATAGCTGAGCACAAAAATCTCCCCCGGCTCCGGCAACGCCCCTTCGCCGATCACCGGCAGCCCCGTCCCGCCGATCCCCCGCCCCGTCTTCTTCACATCGACATCGACATATCCCGCGATCCGCACGCCGTGGGCCGTGAGATGCGCCGCACGTTTGCGCGTATGCCGGCCCGCGCCCCAGACAAAAATGGTCCGGCTGTCCGCCACCCGCGACAGCTCCCGCGAAATCCAACCCGCCTTCGTCCGAAAAAACGCGTCCGGCGCATACCGCGCATCCGTTCGCGTCAGGCGCGTGGGCGCATCGTTCCACGTCAGCAGCACCTCCGGCACCTTCGCGATCCTCACGCCCGCGTCGAGCCACCGCAGCCACAGCTCATAGTCCTCCGGGAAATCCCCGTCGCGATACCCGCCGTGCCGCGCGACCAGTTCGCGACGAAACAACACGCTCGGGTTCACGACCGGCTGCTCCACGAAACGGTTGAGCGCGATCTCCTCGGGCGTCACGAGCGAGTTCACCCAGTCGACATGCAGCGCATAGCCCGCATTGGCCACGCGATCCCCGCCAAACTCCACCCCGCATCCGATCACGCCCACCTCGCGACTAGCCGGGGCCTCCAAATACTCCACCTGCCGCGCCAGCCGCTCCGGCCACGACACATCATCCGCATCCATCCGCGCAATGAACGCACCCCGCGCCGCCGCCGCCCCCGCATTGGCCGCCTCCGCCACGCCCGCGTGCTCCCGCTCGATAAGTCGTATTCGTCTTTCCACCTCCGCGAGCCCGCGCAAAATCTCCCTTGTCCCATCCGTCGACCCATCGTCGACGATGACGAGTTCCCAGTCCGCCCACGTCTGCGCCCGGATGCTCTCCACCGCGCGCGCCACGGTGATGGCGGCATTGTAGACCGGCAGTACGACAGAGACACGGGGGATCATCAAAACCGATCTTTCTCAGGGCGGGTGACACACGGCAACACGTCTCGATCACCCATTGACAAAAAGCCCCGGCGTGTCCGCCAGGGCTTTCCGTTCGTAGCAAAGGCAGCGGTGTTGTGTGGCGCGGCCTTCGAAAGACTCAGTGCGGCCGATGCGCGTCTTTGTTCACGCGCTTCGCCATCGAGCCGGTGACCATGAACTTCTCCAGTTTCTGCGTGGAGCCCGCCGGTTCCGCCAGCGAACCCGTCACCATGATCTTCGGCAGCTTCTCGGCCTCGGACGGAGCGGGGGCCGCCATCGAGCCGGTGACCATGAACTTCTCCAGTTTCTGCGTGGAGCCCACCGGCTCCGCGAGCGAGCCCGTCACCATGAATTTTTCGAGCTTCTCCGTCGTACCGGCCGGCTCGGCGAGCGATCCGGTGACCATGATCTTTTCGAGCTTGGCGGTGTCGTCGGCGGCCCACGCGACCGATCCGACGGTCAGCGCGGCGATGAGGGCGAGTTTGGTATTCATGCGATGTTTGGATTGAGGGTGGCTGTGCATTTGGCTGTCAGTGAAAAGTGATGTATTGGATGCCGTTGCGGTTCGCGTAGTCGCCGATCGCCACGAGTTCCGTCGCATTCTGCGGTTCGAGCACGTACCAGCCGCGCTCGGTGAGAAATAGGCCGATGGCGTGCCGTTCGCGCGTGCGACCCACGCCGGAGAACGCCTTGCCCTGAAACACCACGACTTGGGCCGCCGCCGGTCCCGCGGTGTGTCCGACAATGCCCGCGAGTCCGGCCATCTGCCGGAGAAAGATGCAAAAGTCGTCGCAGTCCGCGCCCTCCTCGCCGCCGCCCTTCGCGACGTCCTTCAGGTTTTCCACCGCCTCGCGGTAGAACGGCATGAACTTCTGCACCAGCCACTCATGCTTGATCACCGAGTACTTCGCGTCGAGCAGCGGCCCGAGAAACGCCCCCTTCGGCAGCAGCTTCTGCGCGGACAAGAGCAGCTCCTCCGCCTTGATCGTGCCCGACTGCTCGAGCGCCGGCGGATACGACATCTGCGGCGCCTTGGGCGCGCTCTTCGCCGACACCAAGGGCACCGCCACCAAACAGGCGGCGAGACAAAGGGCGTTGATCGCGCGACGAACCGACACGCCGCCACGATGAAATTCGTCACCCGTCTGTCAATGAACCTGCGGCGGTATGAGTAATAGTCCGGACTCCACACCGTCCAAACCGGTTCACACGGTCCGGCTCCCGCGTCCGCGATGCGACGGTGCGGCCTCGCCCGTCGGCGCCGGCGATCGCACCCACCACCGGCTCATTTCTTCGGCGCGTCGAGGGCATGCTCGAGCTTCCGGATCTTCGGCGCGATCACGTAGGAGCAGTATCCAGCATTTGGATTCTTCCGGAAATAGTCCTGGTGATACTCCTCGGCCGGCCAGAATTTCGCCAGCGGCACGATCTCCGTCGTGAGCGGGTCGCGGAACACCTGCGCCGCCGCCGCCCGCGATTTTTCCGCCGCGGCCTTCTGCGCCTCGTTGGCGTACATGATCGTCGAGCGGTACTGCGGGCCGTGGTCGTTGCCCTGCCCGCCGACCTGCGTCGGATTGTGGACCTGCCAGAAATACTCAAGCAGCCGCTCGATCGTCACGACGGCCGGGTCGTACTCGATCTGGATCACCTCGGCATGGCCCGTCGCGTGCGCGCAGATCTGCTCGTAGGTGGGGTTGGGCTCCTTGCCGCCAGCGTAGCCGCTGACGACGGACTTCACGCCGGGGAGCAGTTCATAGGCGGCTTCGGTGCACCAAAAGCAGCCGCCGCCGAGGACCAGGGTTTCGTTTTTTGCAGACATGGGAAGGGCCAGGGCGAGGAAGACCGGGAGGGCAAACGTCGCGAACCGAGAGAGGCGTTTCATCGTCGTGGGAGGGTACCGTGGCTCATTTATTCCGCCGCGCAAGCCGGCCACCGCTCAACTTTCTCCACCCCGCACCGATATGACACACGCATGCCCGCCCCTTTCACGGCCCAACAAACGCTCGACCGTGCCCGCACTGTCATGCAGTCCGGCCGGGGTGCGGCTCTGCCCGAGTTGCTCAAGATCATCGAGTCCCTGTCGCTCAACATCTGCGAGGTCACCATCCCTGAACTCGCTGAACTCATTGAAAAAGATGCGGTTGTCCTCGCCCGGATCATCTCGGTCGCCAACACCCTCGCGCACAACCCCGGCATCGCCCCGCTCACCACGTTGTCGCAGGCCATCCACCAGCTCGGGTACAACCGCATCCGCACCATCGCGGTGTCGCTCATGCTGCTCGACACTGCCGGCGAGTCCAATCCCCCCGAACAGCGCGAGGCCGCCGCCCACGCGCTCTGCGCTGGCCTGATCGCCCAGGGCACCGCGGAATGGCTCGGCACGCACGACCCGGAATTCGCGTTCGCCTGCACCACCCTCCGGAACTTCGGCCGCATCATCTTCGCCGCGATCTCCCCGCTCCACTGCCGCGCCGCCGCCCGCCGCACGCCCGTGATCGGCGAGGCCGCCGCGTACCGCGCCCTGTTCGGGGTCACGCCGATCGAGTTCACCCGCGCCCTCCTTTCCGCCACCCATCTCCCCGCGGAGGTCCTCCAGACCCTGCGCGAGTGCGAGCCGGAGACGCTCGAGCATCTCTCGACCACGCACGACGCCCGCATGTTCGGCATCGTCGAGTTCGGCACCCGGCTCGCCAACATCGCCCTCGGCACGCACCAAGGCCCGGACGGTTTCGTCTCCGAGATGCGCGCCCTCGCCCAGCGCTTCGACGCGCTCGTGCCCGGCGCGCCGGACATCGCCAAGCCCGCCCTGCAGCGCACCGACGAACGCCTCCGCAACTTCACGCGGAGCAACGGCTCCCGCTCCCTCCCGCCCAAGAGCCTCGCCCGCATCGCCCTCCGCCTCCGGCAACTTTCGCCCAGCGAGGTGGCGCCGACGGCCCACGACGGCACGGCCGCCGCCGACGCACCGGCCGCCCCGTCCCACGAGACCGCCCCGCCCACCGCCCCGGCGCGCCCGCGGACCGCCCTCCCGCCCGTGGCGGCCGAGACGCCCCCGCCGTGGGATGCCTCGCTGGCCGAGTCGGAGGCCTTCGAGTCGCGTGTCTTTGACGCGCCGCCCGACCCGGTCCTCAACGCCCTCAAGCTCGCGCGCGTCGAACTCTCCGCGCAGGAGTGCTGGATCTTCCGCCCCGCCCCGGATGGCACCGGCCTGTCCTTCTCCTGCGGCCTCGGCCACGCCTTTACGCAGCTGCCCGCCGGCGCGTCCGTCGTCGCCACCGAACGCAGTGTCTTCGGCATCTGCCTGCAACGGCAGGAGATCGTCCTCATCCACGACACGTCCGACGCCGCGCTTGTCCCATACCTGCCGCTCTGGTTCCGGAAGACCCCGGGAGCGCCCCAGGCCTTCTCCCTCATTCCGCTCCGCGCGCCGGACGGCGCCCTCGCCCTCCTGCTCGTCGGGTGGGGCACGCCGCGGCGCATCGCGATTTCCCCGGCGCAGATCACCCTCGTGCGCCACCTGCTCAGTGCGGTCCACACCCCTCGCCCGGCCCACGCCGCGGCGTAAGAGGCTGCCAGACATCCGTCCCCACGGCAGGGCCGGAGTCCAGGTTCGTATTCTTCCGCAAAAACCGCCGCGCTGTCATCGGGTGCACGCGAAACCCCGGCGCCTTCATTTAGCCTGATCAGGTCGGATCTGGTTGGATTTGCTTGGATTTGGTCGGATTCGGTCGGATTCACCCCGAAATCCACTCCGCCCGTCCGCGGGCCCGCCCCGATCGACGGCACCGCACCCTTGCCTCCGCGGACCCTGGCCGAGGCCGGGCCAACGCTGACCGGTTTGATCAGGTCGGATCTGGTTGGATTTACTTGGATTTGGTTGGATTCGGTCGGATTCACCCCGAAATCCACTCCGCCCGTCCCCTGGCCCGCCCCGATCCATGGCACCGTACCCTTGCCTCCGCGGGCACTGGCGGAGGCCGGACCACCGCTGACCGGTTTGATCAGGTCGGATCTGGTTGGATTTACTTGGATTTGGTTGGATTCGGTCGGATACACCCCGAAACCGACTCCGCACGTCCACGGGTCCGACCCGATCCGTGGCACCGCGCCCCTGCTTCCGCTGGCAGTCGCGAGGGTCGGGCCGCCGCGGTCTGATTCGCTCAGGTTGGATTTACTTGGATTTGGTTGGATTCGGTCGGATTTGCCCGGATGCCCCGGGCCGCCCGGCTGGCTCCGGCCCGGCCGGCCACCGGCCCCGTGCACGTTTCGTCCGTGCACGGTCAGGCCCCGGCCGTTGGATCGTTCCGTGTGCATCTGCGGTTCTTGGTTGAGCGTGAGCCGAGCATGCCCTGTTCATGGATTTAAATCAACTCAAAAGTTCTTTAAGAGAACAGTGGCTGGGTCCAACCCCGCGGAACCTCGCCGGTCGCGACTCCGCCCGGGTCAACCTCCGGTGGCCCGGCCGCCTGCCCCTGCGTGAAGGACGGGTCGGCCCCATCTCATGTCTCGTCTCCACCGCTCGTTCCCGCCCCGGCCCACCCGCGCCTGCCGCCGCGGCGCTCCGCCCTCCTCAGGTCCCGCGCGCCGGACGCGCGCGGCGGCGCCGCCAGACGGCGAGCCCGAGGGCGCACGCGCCGGCCAGCGCGGCATACGTCCCCGGTTCCGGGATGGCACTCGTGGTCGTGGCGATCAGCTCGAGATTGCTGCCGTTGAGCGCCAGACCGTAGGTGTAGCCTGGGATCGTGGTGCCCAGGGCGAAGCTGGCGGCGTTGTAGTTGGAGGAGGCCGCGGCCGAGGTGTAGTTGATGAGGGTGTAGGTGCCCGGCGCAAATCCGCCGGCGTTGCTCAGGTTCAGCGTCACCCCGCCCGCGACGCCCGGACCCGTGAGCGCTCCGCCCGCGAGCACGATCTGATCGCTCGCCGTGCCCAGTTGAAACTCGAGGACGGAGCCCGTCACCAGGGTGAGGCCGCCGTTGAACGTGATCGTGCCCGGCGAATTTCCCGGCGCGAGGATGCCGCCGCTCGCGATCGTCGTCAGGCCGCCGACGAAACCGCTCCCGCCCAGGGTCGCCCCGGAGTTGACGGTGACCGCGCCGGTGCCAAACGCGGAGCCGGTGGTGTTGTTGGCGAGAAGCGTGCCGGCGTTGATCCCGGTGACACCCGTGTAGGTATTCGCGCGGGTAAAGGTCAGCGTGCCGGAACCGCTCTTGGTGACCGAAGCGCCCGTGCCGCCAAGGGTCGTCGCCAGGGTGGCGTCGGCCGACGAATTGTAGGTAAACGCTCCCGTGCCGGTCAGGGTGCCGGTGCCGGAAACGCGCGTGAGATTCATGCCGTGGGCGGCCGAATCGAGCGTGGCCCCGGTGGAGATGAGGATATTCCCGGAGCCGAGGGCGGAGGCGCTGCCCATCGTGAGCGTGCCCGCGCTGACAGTCGTGCTCCCGGCGAACGAGGCATTGTTGCCCGAGAGCGTCAGGGCGGACGTCGCGCTGGCCTGCACGACCCCCGTGACGTTGGCCCCCAGGGCGGCGCTGATCAGGGTGGCGCCGCTGCCGGTGCCGGAGTTGGTGACGGTGCCGGTGGGATTGACCGCGGTGGTCGAGAGCGTGAGGCCGTTCGCGATCGCGCTGTTGTTGTTGAGGACGAGATTGCCCGTGCCGGCAACCCCGCCCGAGACGGTGAAGAGCGCGGAGCCGCTCGCATTGCTGTTCGTGAGCGTCGTGCCGCCGCTAGCCACGGTCAGGGCGGTGGTGCTGAGCGTGAGGGCCGAGGTCGCGCTGTTTTCGGTGATCGCAGTGACGTTGCTGCCGACGCCGCCGGTGATGGTCACGCTGCCGGAGCCCGTGCCGGAGTTGGTGAGCGTGCCGACGGGGTTCACGCTGGCGGTGGTGAAGGTCACGCCCGCCGCCAGCGCGCTGTTGTTTTTCAGGATGAGATTGCCCGTGCCCGTCACGCCCCCGGAAAACGTGAGGGCCTTCGTGCCGGCACTGTTGGTCAACGTCGTGCCGGCGGCGTTGGCGCTGAGGGCGCCGGACACCGTGAGCGCCGAGGTGGTGCTGTTTTGCGTGAAGCCGGTGACGTTGGACCCGACGGGGGCGCTGATCACGTTGGTCGCGGAACCGGACCCCGAGTTGGTGATCGTGCCGATGGGATTGACCGCGGTCGCCGAGAGCGTGATGACGCCGGTGCCGGTGGACCGGAGCGTGAGATCGCCCGTGCCCGTGATGCCACCGCTGAGCCCGAGGCTGCTGCTCGCCGGGGAGAGCGTGAGCGCATGGGAATCGAGGGTCACCGCACCGCTGAAGACGCTGGCGGCGCTCGAGGTGATCGTCACGGTGCCCGTGTTGGTGGAGGCGACGGTGATGGGGTTGGCGAACGTGCCGGCGAAGCCGCCGTTCAGGGTGACATTGGACGAGCCGCCGCTCGCGTCGCCGAGCGTGATCGCGCCGGCGCTGGCCCCGAACGCACTGGCGCTCGTGGTGCCGGAGACCGTGCCCGCCTTGACGACGAGACCGCCCGAAAAGGTATTGGCGCCGGAGAGCACCAACGTCCCCGCGCCGGTCTTGGTGATCCCCGCGCCACTGCCGGAGACGACCGCCGATACGGTGAGGTCGTTGGTCGCGCTGGAGCTGTCGCCGACCGCCACGGTGCGCGAGGCGCCCCCGAGATCGACCTTGCCGGAGATCGTGGAGGCGGCGGGATTGTTGGTCGCATCGAAGGTGACGTTGCCGCCGAGGGTGAGCGTCCCGGTGCCGGTGGTGACGGTGTTGGTGGACGTGGAGGTCGCCCCGGTGCCGCCCAGGGTCAGCGAGCGGACCGCCTGGTCCCGGTTGCTGAGCGCGAACGTCGCGGTGACGCCCGCGGTGGTGCTGTTGACGGTCACGTCGGTCAACGCCGAGGCCCCGAGGGCGCCGGCGGCGCCGAGCTGGACCGAGCCGCCATTGATGACCAGGGCCGTGCCGGCGGTGATCGTGCTCGCCGCGGCCCCCAGCATGAGCGTGCCATTGCCGCCCTTCGTGAGGGTGCGGGCCGCCCCGCCATCGTCGAGCGCCCCGAGGGTCGTCGTGCCCACGCCGCTGCCCCGCGTATTGTTGAGCAGGAACGTCGGGTTGCCGGTCAGGGTCGTCGCGCCGACGACGAGGCTGCCGACATTGTTGGTGCCGAAGTTGCTGGAGTTCTGGCTGACCGTGAGGGTCTGCGTGCCGATGCTCAGGGTCCCGACCGTGTGGGTGATGCTGCCGGTGCCGCTGCCGTTGGAGGCGCGCCCCACCGAGAGCGTCGCATTGCCGCCGAGCGTGAGATTGGTGCCCGAGAACGTCGAGGCCGTGTCGGTGAACAGCTGCAGCGTGCCGCCGTTGAGCGCGAACGCGCCGGTGCCGAGCGCCCCGGGATCGGTGGCGCGCAGGATGCCGGCGGTGACCGTCGTCCCGCCGGTGTAGCTGTTGGCGGAGTTCAGGATCACCGTGCCCGAGCCGCTCTGCCGCACGGCACCCGCGCCGCTGATGACCGGAGAAAACGTCAGCGTGCCAGTGCGGCCAAACGCGAGCGTGGCGCCGCCAGACACCGCCACCCCGCTGGTGATGGCGATCGAGCCGGTCGCCCCATTGCCGATCTGCAGGGTGCCCGCGGTGATCGTCGTCGGGCCGTAGTAAATGTTGGTGCCCGTGAGGATCGTGGTGCCGGTGCCCATCTGCGTCAGCTGGCCGCTGCCGCTCACGACTCCCGCATAAGTCAGCGTATCGGAGCGATTGAAGGCGAGCGTGCCATAGTACGGCAGCCCCGTGTAGTAGTCGAAACTGACGCTCGTGGCGACGTCGCCGACGATCGAGCCCGTGGTCCCGCCATTGCCGAGCTGCACGGTGCCCATGTTGATCGTGGTGCCTCCCGTGTAGGTGTTGGCCCCGCTCAAAATCAGCGTGCCCAGCCCGGACTTTTGCAGGGCGAGGGTCTTGGTGCCGGTGCCATTGGCGATCACGCCGCTGAATTCCGCGGGCGTCATCGTCGAGGCATAGCCCACCGTGAGGAGCGAGTCGGCTGCGGTCGAGGTGTTGGTGACCGAACCGCCGCCGGACAGGGTGTCGAGGGTCGCATTGCGGCCGTTGAGCACCAGAGCTCCGCCGGTGTTCACCGCGACCTTTGCGTTGGCGTAGATGAGATTTTCACCGGTGCCCGTCAGGACGACGGTCCCGCCTAACCAAGGCGGAGGACGCCAGCCCGTCCCCGGGCCCGACGACGCCGCTGTCCAGGGTGACCGTGGCCCCCGCCTGAGTGATTTCGATGCCGCCGCCGCCACCGACCAGCACGATCTGCCGCGTGGTCGTGACCGAATCGGTGCCGGTGTAGCGCAGCGTGCCGCCGGCGAACTGCAGCGCCCCCGTGCCGAGCGGGCCGGCCTCGTTCCCGGTCGGCAGGGTCGGAACACTGACGACGCCGGCGTTGAGATAGACGGAATAGGCCGGATCGCCGTACCCCAGGTCGTGGCCGGAAAAACTGTTCGTCCCCAGGAGGGTGAGCGTGCCCGCCCCGCTCTTGACCAGCGAGGTGCCGCCGCCGTC
The DNA here is from genome assembly GCA_026398065.1 of Verrucomicrobiota bacterium. Lineage (GTDB taxonomy): Bacteria > Verrucomicrobiota > Verrucomicrobiia > Opitutales > Opitutaceae > GAS368. The sequence continues at coordinate 14,773 of JAPLTR010000588.1, forward strand.
CGCGATGGCCGAACCGATCGTGAGCGAGTCCCCGGCGAGATCGGTCCGGACCACCAGTTCGGTCCCTCCGGGCTGGAGGGTGCCGCCGCTGATGGTCGCGCTGCCGCCGCCCGCCTTGAGCACGCCGCGCGTCGTCAGCGTCTGGCCGTCGGCGACCGTGAGGTCATTGGCCCCGTTGATCTTCAGGGTCGTGAACGTCGCATCGGTCTGCGCCGTGATCGGCCCGGTGATCTCCACATGGTTGGTCGAAGCGAGGGTCGCCGCGGTGCCGGAGGTGGCCGTGCCGGCATCGGTGCCGTAGTCGGGGCCGCGCACGTTGCCGGAGCCCGAGCTCTCGTTCCACGCGTAGTCGCTGCCGCCGAAGAAGGTGCCCTGGTCGATGAAGCCGGCCGCCAGGCCCGACAGCACGATCTGGTTTTCGACGCCGTTGAGACCGCCCGTGACGAAGAAATTCACCGTCGAGCCCAGGGTGCGCGAGCTGTAGGACTGGTTGTAGCTGTTCAGCGTCAGGGTGAGGTTTTGGGCGGCGACACGGTTCGACTGGACGGTGTTGTCGCCGGCCCAGGCGAAGAACGACGAGAAG
>JAPLTR010000019.1:0-2849 GCA_026398065.1 Verrucomicrobiota bacterium
TAAACATCGCTGCCTAGCACCCCCACGGCCACCACCCGGAAACCATCCCTGGCGTCGGCGGCGTCCGCCGCGAGCCGGTGAGCGAGCCGCTCCACGTAGTCCAGTTGGCCAGTGCCTTCCGGGCGGTAGTCCGTCACGGGCAGAATGGACCGTTGCGTCATGCTGCCCGCGGATTTCCCCGGCTCCTTCTCCACGGCGGGTTCCGGGTTCGCAACCTGTCCGTCCACGCCGCTGAGATACGAGATTTTCCGCAACCCCCAGGTGAAGCTCAATTTCGTCACCGGAGCCGGGATGATTCTCTTCACCCATTCGGCCTGCAGCCCTTTCTCCTTCGGCTCGGAAAACGCGAGCCAGGGTTCGGCCTGAATCAGCCGTAATCGGTCCGCAAACCTCAGGGTGCCGGCCGGATCTTCCATGCTCGACTGGGCGGCGAACGTCAGTGGCAAGGCCCGTCCGTAATCGGTGTGCCATTCCGACAGCAGGAGGATCGTGTCACGCTTGCCGGTCGGCACCGCGCGCAGTTTTAGCTCTGCGCAGAGGGCTTCCGTCAGCTGGGCGTCAGTGCAGGTCAGGTTATAAAACGCCGCCCAGTGTTTCTTCGCCGTTGGTCCCGTCTCGGGCGGATTTCGCTCGGTCAGCCGATGCGACAACCAGGGCCGTCCCCGCTCCTGGCCCGGCGTTTTTTGCTGCCCATATGGCGCGAGCAACGCGTCGGAGACCGTGGCCCAGGTCGAATATATTTCCATGCCTTCGAGGATGGTCCACGGCTTCAGGGCATCGGCCACCTGATCGGCGGGGCGCATTTCCATCGCGCCGCCCTTCGGGCGCAGGACGACCGGCTGGGGCGTAAGCCACCGGGGCTTGGTCGCAGGTTCGCTCGCCTCCTCGCACATCGCCACCAATCCCGTCGAGGTGCGCGGGCCGAAGACCTTCAGATGGAAATTCGTCTCGGGATTCCCGCCCCGCCCCAAGGCATCCATCAGTTGCGTCAGGCGTGCCAGCGGGTGGTCTCCGAAATCGTTTTCGTCGAGCCAAAGCACAAAGACGTGCTTGTAGTCGCGCTTGGGGTCAAAGCCGAGTTCGTTGGCCGGCACGAGATGCTCGATCCCCATCAACAAAGGCTGTTCCAACCCCGGCCCCGCGTCTCCTGCCAGATTTTTGCGGACCCAGGGCAGCGCCAACCACCCCAGGTGGTCGCTATCATACGGCACATAGCCCTGCACCCCGAGACCGGCCAGCAGCGCCAACCGGCTGCGCTTGCGCGACTCGGCGTCGTTCACGGTGCGATCGTTGCTGAGGAAGCCAACCGATATACAGCATTTTTCTCCGGTGCGCTGCGCCGTATCCAGCGCCTCACGCACCTGCCCGACCTGCTGCGGCCAGTTTGTTTTGATCGTCTCTGGCTTCAGGCCGCGCAATGGCACAAACGGATCCTGCCACAGCCGGGAGTCGAGCGTCTGGATTCCCGACGGATCCACCAGTCCGGGCACCGCACCGTTGGGCCGGTCTGACTTTAACAACGCCGGCTTCAGAATCCACCCGGCGACGGTGGCCGCAACCAGCGCAAGCGCAGGCAGGATCGACCGAATAAAATTCGTGCTTTCCATGGCTGAAACAGGAACCTGTGTATATCCACGGTGAAACCGTCACGCGCCAGCTTCTTTTCGAGCCGACTTTATATATGTCCTGGCAGGACCTAGGCCCGCGGATGCGCTTTCGCGTAGATCTCCTTTAACCTCGCGACACTCACGTGGGTATAGACCTGCGTGGTCACCAGTTGCGAATGGCCCAGCAGCTCCTGGACAAGGCGCAGGTCCGCCCCGGCATTAAGCAAGTGTGTTGCGTATGAATGCCGCAGCTTGTGCGGCGTGAGATCGAGCGGCAGCCCCGCGAGGACGAGATAGCGTTTCACCAGCAGTTGCACGTCGCGCACCGAGGTGCGGTGGCCGTTCGCGTTGATGAGCACCGGGCTCGCGACTCCCTTTTCCCGCGCAAACTCGTCGCGAAACTTTGTCATCACCGCGATCGCCACCCGCCCCAGCGGACACAGCCGCTCCTTCTTGCCCTTGCCCAGCACCCTCGCGACGCCGGACTCGGGATCGACATCGCCGTAGTTGAGCCCCACGAGTTCGCTCACGCGCAGTCCGCCGCCATAGAGCAGCTCCATCGCGAGCCGGTCGCGCCATCCCGTGTGTGCGTCGATGGTCTCGTTTTCGATCAGCCGCTGCGGCCCGGTGAGCAGAAGTTTCATCTGCTCCTCCGTCAGAAATTTGGGCAGCCGCTTCTCCAGCTTCGGGAGCGGGACGCCGAGCAGCGGGTTGATCCGCAGCTTCCCCTGCTTCATCCAAAACTTGAAAAACGTCCGCAGCCCCGAGGCGTGGTTGTGCAGGGTCCGCCGGTCGAACCGCCGCTGCGCCTCGATCACGAAGTCCCTCATCTCCCGCGAGCCCAGCGCGCCGATGCCCCGCGCCCACCGCCCTTCGCTGACCAGCCAGCGATAGAAATCTTCAAAGGCCTGCCGGTAGTTGCGCACCGTATACGCGGAGTAGCGCCGCTCCTTCGCCAGAAAGTCCTCGAATGGCGTCCACCACTCCGCCGTCACTTCCGGCGGAATCGCGACCGCCCCCCAGGCCTCGGCTTCCGGCTCAGCGGGCGGCGGCGGATTGGACGCGGACTTCGACATCGTACATCACTTTTGTCGCATGCAGCCGCAGCGCCCCTTCGGGATCGAGCCCCTTCGCCCGGGCCGCCGCCGTCAGCTCAAACAGCATCTTGCCCAGCGTCGCCTCGTCGAGCTGCGCCCCGAGCGCCTTCACCTGCGCCGTGTCCACCACGCCCTCGGCCGGCAG
>JAPLTR010000019.1:2861-5443 GCA_026398065.1 Verrucomicrobiota bacterium
TTCTCGATCTGCTTCCACACCGCCTCGGCAAACATCAGCGCCGGCAGCCGCGGGGGCAGCTCCTTGAAAATTCCCTTGGCCACGGGACCGTTCTTTTTCTCCGTCGCCTTGATCTCCTCCCACTTCAGGATGACCTGCTCGGAGGTGGCGAGCTTCCCCGTCCCGAAGACGTGCGGGTGCCGCCGGACAAGCTTCTCGTTGATCTCGCGGGCCACGTCGTCGAAGTTGAACTGCCCCCGCTCCTCCGCGATGCGTGCGTGAAACACGATCTGGATCAGCACGTCGCCCAGCTCCTCGCGCATGTGCGGGTAGTCGCCGCGGTCGATCGTGTCGATTAGCTCGCTCACCTCGTCGATCAGGCAGCGCACCAGCGTGGCGTGCGTCTGCTCCTGGTCCCAAGGGCACCCGTCCGGCGCCCGCAGGCGGGCCATCGTCGTTTTCAGGTCATCGATCGCGCTCATGCCGCGAAGCTGTCGGGCCGCCCCGCGGAACACACGGAAATTTTTCCGCTTTGTCTTCCGGGCCCTCCGTGTGTTCCGTGGACGCCGAATGTCCGACAAACTCACCGAAATCATGGCGTGGAAGCGCCGCGAAATCGCCCCGCTCGTCCGCCCGGTCTCCGAGGCCGAACTCGCCCGCGCCGACGCCGCGTCGCCGCGCGCCCCCTCGTTCGCCGCCGCGCTGCGCCGCCCCGACGGCCGCCTCGCTGTGATCTCGGAGATCAAGCGCCGCTCCCCCTCCGCCGGCGACATCAAGGCCGGCGCCTCCTCCGTCGAGCAGGCCGCGCGCTATCAGGCCGCCGGGGCGGATGCCCTTTCTGTGCTCACCGACGAAAAATTCTTCGGCGGCACCCTCGACGACCTCCGCGGCGTCACGGCTTACTTCCGCGCCACCGCCCCTGCCCGCCCCTGCATCCGCAAGGATTTCTTCATCCACCCCATCCAGGTCCTGCAGGCCCGCGAGGCCGGCGCCAGCGCGATCCTCATCATCGTCCGCGCCCTGACCGACGAGGAGATGAAGACCCTCGCCGCCGCCGCGACCGCCGCCGGACTCGACGCGCTCTTCAAGATTCACACCGAGCCGGAGATCGCCCGCGCCCTCGCCCACGGCGCCCGCATCATCGCCCTCTTCGAAATCCACACCGAGCCCGAGATTGCCCGGGCCCTCGCCCACGGCGCGCGCATCATCGGCGTCAACAACCGTGACCTCGCCATCTTCAAGACCGACCTCGGCCTCAGCGAACGCCTCATTCCGCTCTTCCCGAAAAACGTCACTGCCGTCAGCGAGAGCGGCATCCACACGGCCGCCGACGCCGCGCGCGTCCGCGCCGCCGGAGCCCACGCGGTGCTCGTCGGCGAATCGCTCATGAAGGCGTCCGACCCTGCCGCCCTCCTCGCCTCGTTCCGCTCCCCCTGATTTTCCCTCCATGAAAAAGCGTCCCATCAGCGCCTACAATAAACTCGGCGGCTTCTATTTCCTTCCGCGCACCCTCGACAAGATCCGCCTCCACGCGCGCGGCGAGCTGCACCCCGACCACCACGAATTCCTCGGCAAGGCCTATGACGGCCGCCTCTGTCACTTCCTCGGCATCGGCTACGAGGCGCTGAAGGCCCGTACGCTCGCCGGGGGCACCGACGAGGAGATCCTCGCGTGGATATTGGAAAACGGCCGCAAGCTCACCGATGTGGACGCCCTCATCTGGAACGGTTTCGCCGCCAAGCGCGGCTGGCGCGACGACGCCACCGCCGGCCTCGAAAAGACCAAGGCCGCCGAGGGCCTCGGGCACCGCACCGACCTGGTCACGTATTTCGACTACTACGAGGTCGACGAGGGACGCGCCCCGCGCTGAGTCCTTTCCTTTTCGTGCGCCTTCGGTCATGCCGAGGCCCCTCCCCATGTCCCACGCCTCCAAGCGCCAGTTGCTGCCCCGCCGGGAATTCATCCGGCGCCTCGGCTGGAGCCTTGCGGCCGGCGCGGCGCTGATCGTGTTTTCGCTCAGCGTCGGCATGGTCGGCTACCACACGCTCGCGGGCCTGTCGTGGGTCGATGCCTTTCTTGACGCCTCGATGATCCTCTCAGGCATGGGGCCGCTGTCGCAGCTCCACTCCACCAGCGCGAAGATCTTCGCCGGCTGCTACGCCCTCTACAGCGGGATCGCCCTGCTGATGACCGCCGGCGTAGTCCTCGCGCCGGTCGTCCATCGCGCGCTGCACAAGTTCCACCTCGAGGACACGGCCCCCTAGTTCATGCCCCTTTCTCCTTCCGCCACCCGCGATCTCCTCACGTCCCTCGGCCACCAGCCGAAACGCTTCCTCGGCCAAAACTTCCTCGTCGACGGCAACATCGTCCGCAAGTCCCTCGAGCTCGCCGAGGTCGCCGCCCGTGACACCGTGGTCGAGGTCGGCCCCGGCCTCGGCACGCTGACGACCGCCCTGCTCGAAGCCGGCGCCGACGTCTGGTCCGTGGAGAAAGACCGCACGCTGCACGCCCACCTCGAGTCCACCCTCGGCACCCGCCCCGAGTTTGCCGCCCGGTTTCACCTCCTCGAAGGCGACGCCGTCGAGCACCCGCTGGCCGCCCTG
>JAPLTR010000711.1 GCA_026398065.1 Verrucomicrobiota bacterium
AAATAGTTCGCCCGCGCGCCGAAAGCGCGGCGGCTCAAGGTCGGTCGGACTTCAAACCCGCGGGCATCCATGCGTGGCCCACCCCGTTCAACGGCTCCCGCGGAAAATCCATTTTTCACCTATTATGTGAAAATGGTCAGCGCGGTGCGACGGCCATCCGCCAGGTCGGAGCGGCTGCGCTATCGCCCGAATCCCCCCGCCTTGCGACTTGCCACCGCCGCCCGCGCCCGGCTCCCTAGGACGCATGTCTTCCCCTGCTTCGCGCGCCGACGGCCGCAAACCCGACCAGCTGCGCACGATCTCCTTCGAGGCCAACATCGCGCCCCACGCCACCGGCTCCGTGCTCGTGTCCTTTGGCCTGACTCGCGTCATTTGCGCGGCGACCATCGAGTCCAACGTGCCCACCTGGATGAAGCAGCAGAAGGTCCCCGGCGGCTGGCTCACCGCCGAGTATTCGATGCTCCCCTACTCCACCCTCGACCGCAAACCCCGCGAGATTTCCCGCGGCAAGGCCGACGGTCGCAACATCGAGATCCAGCGCCTCATCGGCCGCTCGCTCCGCGCCGTGCTCGACCTCAAGAAGCTCGGCCAAAACACCCTCTGGCTCGACTGCGACGTCCTCCAGGCCGACGGCGGCACCCGCACCGCCTCCATCACCGGCGCCTACCTCGCCGCCCGCCTGGCCATCCAGAAGCTGCTCGACGCGAAAAAGATTTCCGAGAACCCGCTCACCGACTCCGTCGCCGCCGTCAGCGTCGGCCTCTTCAGGGGCGAGGCCCTGCTCGACCTCAACTATCTCGAGGACAAGGACGCCGAGGTCGACGCCAACCTCGTGATGACCGGGCGCGGCCAGTTCGTGGAAGTGCAGAGCAGCGGCGAGGAGACGACGTTCTCCGGCGACCAGCTCCAGTCCCTCCTCGCCCTCTCGCAAAAAGGCCTGAAGGAAATCGCCTCCCTCCAGTCCGCCTTCCTCGCGAAGCAGCTGCTCTGAGCGGCGGGCGCACCGGAGTCGCGCCTGACCCGTAGGGCGTCTGTCTTGCAGACGCCGTGGCCCAAAACCCCGCAGGGCGTCCGCCAGACAGACGACCTACGGAAGCAGCTTCGCGTCCTTCGCGGTCCCCGGACTTCCCGGCGCCACCGGGGCGCCCCTCGGTTGATACTGGATGCGGGCGGCCTGGTCTTTCATAAAATCCGGATGGTATCTGCCCGCGGGCAGCGTCGACAGCAGGTTCACGAACGCCGAGGCCGCGTCGGTCGCATATTCGGTCGCCAGCGGCTGAACGGGAGACGAAGCAGCGACCACGGGCGCCTGGGTGCTGTTCGGGCTGACCAGCCCCGGAGCCACCATCATCGGCGCGGACGCACCGCCGGTGGTGACGGGGCCGAGCGCGACTTTCCGGGCTTCGAGCACACGACGCCCGATGCGGTCCCACAGCACCTGCCCGTCCGTGGTCGAGACGAGCCGGGCATCGTAGCCGACGCTGAAATCCTGGGTGATCGGATCGCGCCGGTTCCAGTCGGTGATCGCGGTGAACAGGACGGCGTCGACCCCGAAGGCCGCCTTGAACGTCGCGGCCGGTTCATGGGCGATCATCTCGGGATCGGCGCGACTAGCCCGCCCGCGTCAGAGCCACACCCACGGCAGTCGTAAAATACAGCGAAGCTTCGGTGGCGGACGTGAAATTGACGGGCGGCAAGATCAGGACCGTAACCGGCTTCTCCGCATACATCCGCGGGAACTGCGCCCCCTTGGTCGTCGCCACGGGTTCTCCCGTGACAGTTGGCCCCAGGCCGCGCGGCGGCGGCGTAGTCGGTGCCGGAAACCGCGGGCGGGCCGGGTCGGCCTGCAGGTGCAGGCGCAGGGGTGTGATAAACGGCGTCGCCGCCGGGTAGGCCACCCTCTCCAAGGTGAACTGAGCTTCGGCCTCGGCTTTCCGGCCCTGTTGCCAGAGCAGGTGGCCGTACTCGGCCCGCAGCCCGGGCGGCACGGCGACCTGCCGGGTCTCGGACGCACGGATGAGCGCCTCCACGTTCATCTGGTGCCACGCGAGATTGCGCGGGGACGGGTCCTGCTGCACCCGACGCAGCGAGAAGGCATAGTCGCCAAAATCGCCGGGCGCCGTGAGCGTGACGCAACCCGCGACCAGACCGGCGAGAGCGAGACCCAGCGGGACGAAAAAGCGACGGTGCATGAAATTGAAAAGGGCATTCCGTTCCACCGCTCTCACAGCCAAGACTTGAAGCGGCGGATGTAGATCACCTTCACCAGTTGCGTCAGCATACAGTAGGCGAAGAGCACCAGCGGCAGAAAGATGAAAAATCCGGCGGGCAGCGCCTGCAGGTGAAAGGACCCGGCCAGGGGCGAAAAAGGCAGCCACACGCCGACCGCCATCACCACCGCCGTCGTGATCAGGACCACCGGGGCCGCGGTGCTTTGCACGAAGGGAATTTTTTCCGTGCGGATCATGTGCACGATCAGCGTCTGCGTGAGCAGGCCGACGACAAACCAGCCCGACTGGAACAGCGCCTGTTCCGCGGGGGTGTTGGCCCCGAAGACGTGCCACATGACCCAGAAGGTCGCGAGGTCGAAAATCGAGCTGATGGGGCCGATACAGACCATGAACTTCGCGATCGTGCCCGCATCCCACTGCCGCGGCACGCGCAGGAATTCCGCATCCATGGTGTCCCACGGGATCGCGATCTGCGAGACGTCGTAGAGCAGGTTTTGCACGAGCAACTGCACCGCCAGCATCGGCAGGAAGGGCAGAAAGGCGCTCGCGATCAGCACGCTGAACACGTTCCCGAAGTTCGAGCTGGCGGTCATCTTCACATACTTGATCACGTTGCCGAACGTGCGCCGGCCCTCGATCACGCCGCGTTCCAGCACCAGCAGGCTTTTCTCCAGCAGGATGATGTCCGCCGCTTCCTTCGCCACGTCGACCGCGGAATCGACGGAGATCCCCACATCCGCCTCCCGCAGCGCCGAGGCGTCGTTGATCCCGTCGCCCATGAAACCAACCGTGTGGCCGCGGGCCTTCAGGGTCCGCACCACCCGCGCTTTTTGCAGCGGCGAGAGCTTCGCAAAGATCGTCGTGCGCTCGGCAAGTTCGCCCAACGCGACGTCGTCCAGGGGCTCCACTTCGACCCCGGTCACGACGTGGTCCACGACCAGTCCGACGCTGCGGCAGATCTTGCGCGCGACGATGGCGTTGTCGCCGGTGAGGATCTTCACGGTGACACCATGATGCGCGAGCAGACGCAGGGCCTCCGCGGTGGATTCCTTGGGCGGATCGAGAAACGCCACGAAGCCCGAGAAAATCAGATCGGTTTCGTCCTGCACCGTGACCCGCGTGCGCGGGGTGAGACGCTTGTAGCCCACCGCAATGACGCGCAATCCATCCTCGTTCAGCCGGTCCCGCACCGCCTTGAGTTCGCGCCGCGACTCCTCGGTGAGCGGCCGGACTTGGCCGCCTTCCTCCACCTGCGTGCAGATCTCAAGCATCTCCTCCACGGCGCCTTTGCAGAAGAGCATCGGCTCCGTCTTCACGCGGAACAGGACCACGGACATGCGGCGGCGCACAAAGTCGAACGGCAGCTCGTCCGCCTTGTGCCAGAGTTTCGCGGCGTCGCGCATCCCGAGTTCCTGCGCCCGGTCCACGACCGCGCGGTCGAGCAGGTTCTTGAGCCCGGTCTGAAAGAGGCTGTTGAGGAAGGCGTGTTCGAGCACCCGCTGGCTGTCCATGCCATGCAGGTCGACATGCCGGATCAGCACGACCTTGTCTTGGGTGAGCGTGCCGGTCTTGTCCGTGCAGAGCACGTCCATGGCCCCGAAGCTCTGGATCGCGTGGAGGCGTTTCACGATCGTCTTCTGCCGGGCGAGGGCGATGGCGCCGCGGGCCAGGTTCGCGTTCACGATCATGGGCAGCATCTCCGGCGTGAGGCCGACGGCGATCGCCACCCCGAACAGCAGCGCCTCCAGCCAGTCATGCTTCATCAGCCCGTTGACCAGAAAAACGGTCGGCGCCATCACCAGCATGAAACGGATCAGCAGCCAGCTCACGCTGCGCACGCCGCGGTCGAACGCCGTCACCGGCCGCGTGCCGCCGAGTTTGGCCGCCATGGCGCCAAAGTAGGTGCGGTTGCCGGTGGCCAGCACGAGCGCCCGGGCGGTCCCGCTGACGATGCTCGTCCCCATGAACAGGAGGTGGGGCGAATCGAGCACATCGGCCGGCAGGGCTCCGTTCGCCGCCGTGGCCAGGGGTCGCTCGATGCGCTCGGGGTCGAATTTCTCGACCGGCATGGCCTCGCCCGTCAGGGCCGATTGCGTCACGAACAGGTCGCGCGACTCCAGCAGGCGCAGATCGGCCGGGACCATGTCGCCCGCCGAGAAAATCACGACATCGCCCGGGACCAGATCGGCCGTCGGGATATCGACCGCCCGCACGTCGAGCGGACTGGCCTTCAGGTTCACGGGGGCGGCGCCTGTCCGGACCACGGTCGTTTCGTTGCGCACGAGCCGGCGGAGCGACTCGGCCTGCACGAGCGACTTCATCTCCTGCCAGAAGCGGAGCCCGACACTCAGGACGATCATCGAGCCCATCACGATGGCGGCCTTGAGGTCGCCGGTCGCATAGGAGACGGCGCCGAGCGCGACCAGGACACCGTTGAACGGATGCTTGAACGCCGACCAGAGGACGACCGGCCAGGACGGCGGCTTCTGGCTGGAGAGTTCGTTCGGGCCAAACGTCCCGCGCCGCCGGGCGGCCTCGGTCCATGAAAGCCCGCCGGCATCGGCCTCCAGCCGGGCCAGCACGGTGGGTTGGTCGGCAGCGGCCGCCTCGCCCAGATTCGCGAAGAGATTCACGGCCGTCATGTCTGGCGAAATCGCGGCTGGAGCCGAGACGTTTCGGCCGCCAGCCGGAGAGAAATAAGAACCCGGAATCCTCCGGTTTCGAGGCGCCTTGATCCGCTGGCCGGTCACTTTCCCGCTCGCCGTGCGGGGCGCGCGCCGGGGCCGGCAGCCTTCTTCCGCATGGCCTCAACCATGTCCGCCGGAATTTCCAACTGCCACCCGCCTTCGCCCTGTTTCAGCGGAAACGACGAAATTCCGGCGCTTCCTCCCTCCACCGTCGCCGTCCGCACGCGCAGCGTGACCCGACCGGGCGCCTCCTCGATCGTTTCAACGATCTGCGCACTCGCAGCCTTGCGCACGATTTCCTCGGTGAGAAAAAGACCGGGCAGCTTTTCCAGCACCGCGTATTTCTGCTGGACCTCGGCCGGCAGCGCGGCGCGCCAGGCCTCGGCCTTCTCCCGCGCGCCGTCGGCCAACACGAGGGTGGCCGCCAGCTCGTCGTCGTCGCCTTTCATCGCCGCCCAGATGACGGTCTGAAATGCCGCCCCGGGCGTCGCCCGCCCGGCGCGCGCAAATTCTTCGACGGGCGTCATGCGGTTAGCCAGGTCGCGAGGGTCGGTCGCTTCCGCCCGCGGCCCCTCCGGTGTCGCCTCCCGACCGCGCGCCACCACGGGTTCGGCCGACGTCGCGCCGGATTCCCCGCTTCGAGCCGGAGCCTCCGTCACGAATTGGCCGGCTTTGCGCGGCCGCATATCGGGCGGGTTGGGCCGGGGTGTGAAACGCACCCGCCATAGCCAGGCCGCGCCGACGACTGCCAGCACGCCTGCCCCGGCGATCACCCCGACTCGTATGCCCCTGAGGTCCATTTCAAGGGGAGGAAGGGGCTCCGCTTGCCCGCGAGCAAGGCCACGACTCCCGCCGGAGCCTGCTATGACAGACTCGCGCTCTCGCCCCCACGGAGACCGCGGGGACCGCACGACTCCACCGGGGCCGAAGCCGCCTTCCCCGGCAATCGCGCCACCCGATCGGGCGTCAGACCGGGCCGACCAGGGTCGAATAGTTCTTTTAGTCTACTTTTATGTTGATTTAAATTCACAAGCGCTCACGCTTTCTGCCCAGCCCCGCCCCCATGAATCCCGCTCAACCCGGCCAACGCTCCCGGAGCGCCCGATCGCGCCCTGCGCTCGGCGTCCGCGCATCCCGAAGCGCCGACCCGCCTCACGGCGCGACAGGGCACGCGCCGGGGCGGCGTCCGGCCAGTTCCGACCGGATCGCACCAAATCCAACCAGATCCGACCGCAGCGATGCACCCTCCCCGCCCCGACCAAAACCCGAGCGGGAGGAATCGGGATGGGCCGTTGCTTCGGGCACCGTCTTCGGGGCCTTCGCCCTTCCCCGTTCATTCCCGGTCCCCAGGCCGAAGGCGCTCATCGTCGCCATCCACCCGTCGCACCTCGCATCGCCGGAAATCGTCGCGAAACCGGGTGAATCCAACCAAATCCAAGTAAATCCAACCAGATCCGACCTCATCCCACCACCCGCGGATGACACGGATGCACGCGGATGGCAGCAGGGGTGGGGTCAAAGCCTCCCCATCCCGCTTGATGCTTCCCGGGCTTGGACCGGCCTGCTCTGTCTCGATCCATGCCCGGCCGTCCGAACCGTGGTCGCCGATCTCTTCCGGGGGTACTCCTGTCCGCGACGCCAACTCCAACCAAATCCACGTAAATCCAACCAGATCGCACCTCCTCCAACCTGTCGGAGACGTCCTGGCGGCGATTCGGCGGAGACCGGACGGAGGGGTTTGGATTGCCGAAGACCGGACGGCGGCAAAGGTCATCTCCCCATGAGTTCCCTGAAATACCCCTTCGGGCTTTGGCGGTCGGGTCGTTGGAGCGTGTTGCTGACGGTGGCGGCCGGTGTAGCCGCGACTCTGACCGCGGCGGAGGCGGGGGGGCGGGGAAGGACCAAGGCGTTGACGCCCACGGAGGCGCTCGCGGCCTTTCAAATCGAGGCGGGCTTGCGGGTCGAACTGGTCGCGGCGGAGCCGCTCGTGGTGTCACCGGTGGCGTTTGCCTTTGACGAGCGCGGGCGGCTGTTCGTCGTGGAGGGTCGGGGCTACCCGGAGCCAATCGATGGGAAGCTCACGGCGAACGAGGGGCGCGTGGTGCTATTGGAAGACACGGATGGCGACGGGCGCATGGACAAGCGCACGGAGTTTGCGACGGGCCTGGGTCTGCCCAACGGCATCGCGGTCTGGCGTGGCGGCGTGTTCGTCACGTGTGCACCGGATATCCTCTACCTCAAGGACAACGATGGCGACGGGGTGGCGGATGAGCGGCGGGTGGTGCTGACGGGTTTCGACACGAGCCGAACTTCGCAACTTCGCGTGAGCAGTCCGACCCTCGGCCGGGATGGACTGATGTACGTCGCCTCGGGGCTCAACGGCGGCAAGGTGACGTCACCCCTGCATCCCGAGCGTGCGGCGGTGAGTTTTTCCCCGGCGGACGGGCGGTTCGATCCCGACACCTTTCTCTATGAGAGCACGGGCGGGCGGGGGCAGTTTGGCCTGAGCTTCGACGGCTTCGGGCGGCGGTTTGTGAGCTCGAACCGGCACCCGGTGCTCCAGGTGGTGCTCGAGCCGTGGCACCTGAAGCGCAATCCGAGGCTGACGGTCACGCAGGTCATGCAGGAGGTCTCGAAGGTGGAGGCGGAGGCGAAGGTGTGGCCGATCAGCCGCGCCAGCGTGTCGGCGGACTTCATCCCCAGCCTGATGAACGCGCCTCACTCCGGCACGTTTACCTCGGCGTGCAGCGTGCTGGTGTATGGCGGCACGGGGCTGTCGCCAGACTACCAGGGCAATGTCTTCATCTGCGAACCGGCCCAGAATCTGGTGCAACGGCAGATCCTGCGGGACGAGGGAGCGTCGTTTCGCGCGGAGGTGGCGGGCGGGGGCGGGCGCGAGTTTCTGGCGTCGAGCGACACCTGGTTTCGCCCGGTCTTTCTCGCGCACGGGCCCGACGGTGCGCTCTACGTGGCCGACATGCACCGCCGCGAAATCGACCATCCCTCCTATGTGCCGGAAGAATCGCGCGGCGGGCTCGACTTCACCAGCGGGAAGGAAAACGGGCGCATCTACCGGATCGTACGCGCCGGCGGCGACAGCAAACGCGTGGCGAAGCTCGCGGGCGACGGCGAAGGACTGGTGCGCGAGTTGGATTCGCCCGAGGCTTGGCGGCGCGAGACAGCGCACCGGCTGCTGCTGGAGCACCACGAGGCCGCGCGCGTCCCGTCCTTGGAAAAATCTGCGCTGATCGCGGTCCAGGCCGAGGCCCGGGTGCGGGCGCGCTGGCTGTTGCGGGGACTGGGCGGGGTTTCGGAAGCGGTGCTGGCCGCGGGCCTGAGTGATAAAACCCCGGCGGTGCGCGAGCAGACCGCGCTGCTGGTGGCGGAATATCTTTCGGCCTATCCCGATTTGCTGAAGCCGGTGCTTGCGCTCGCGAACGATGCGGATGCGCGCGTGCGGTTTGCCGGGGCGCTCACCCTCGCGACCAGTGCGGATGCGCGGGTGGTCGGCGCGCTGGCGGAAATTGCGGCGCGCGACGGCGAGGATCGCTGGACGCGCGCGGCGGTGCTGACCGGGGTGACCGGCCGGTTGGAGGCGTTGGCTGCGGCGCTGCGGCCGCATGCGGGTGAAAACCCTGCGGCGTTGGCGGCGGTGAGGCAGGATCTGGGGCGGCTGTTCGGGGTGGGCGCGCCACCGGAGGAATGCCGGCGGTTTCTGTCGCAGCTCCTGCGCGAGGACGGGCCGTTGGCGGCGAGTCTGCCCGCGCTGCTCGGGCTCGCGGAGGGCTGGCGCACGCGGCCGGGGACCAAGGCGGCGGGCGCCGATCCGTTTGCGGCGATGCTGGGGGAAGCGGCCGGCGAAGCGGAACGCCAGGCGCTCGGCGGGCTGGTCGCGCGGGCGGCGGCGCTCGCCACCGCGGGCACGGCGCCGCTCCCGGCGCGGGTGCGGGCGGTGTCGCTGTTGGGGTGGCTGGACTCGCCGCAGCGGAGAGCGGTGTTCGGCGAACTCCTCGACGCGCGCCAGGCGCCGGAGCTGCAACTGGAGGTCGTGCGGGCGCTGGAGCGCATCGGCGACCCGGCGAGCGGAGCGCTCCTGCTCGCGAAGAAGAACTGGACAGGTTATTCGCCCCAGGTCCGGGCGGCCGTGATCGCGACGGTGACGGGCAAGCCGCCGCTGCTGACGGTGCTGTTCGACGCCATCGCGGGTGGCACGGTGGCGGCGACCGAGATCCCGCCGGCAAAACGCGCCCAGCTCATGCGCCACGCGACGCCGGCGCTCCGCGAGCGCGCCGAGGCGGTGTTCAAGCCGATCGACACGGGCGACCGGATGCAGGTCTATCGCGCGCACCGCGACCTCCTCGCGCTGAAGGCCGAGGCCGCGCCGGGGCGGGAGATTTTCCTGCGGGTCTGCTCCGCCTGCCACACCCGCGGCGCGGTCGGCGGCAAAGTGGGCCCGGACCTCACCGGCATCCGCCACCAGCCGGCCGATGCGCTGCTGCTGCACATCCTCGTGCCGAACTACGAGGTCGCCCCGGCCTATCAGGCCGTGACCGTCGAGACGCGCGACGGACGGACGCTGACCGGCTGGGTCGCCACCGAAACGGAGAGCGCGCTCACCCTGCGCACGGCGTTTGGCACCGACGAGGTGCTGTTGCGCAGCAGCGTGGCCTCGCTCAGCGCTTCGGGCGTGTCGCTGATGCCCGAGGGCCTGGAGCAGACGATGTCGCGCCAGGACCTCGCGAACCTGATTGCGTATCTGAAGTCTGAATACTAAAAGGCGGGCGCGGGCCCACGGCACATGCAGGCGCGAGCGTCCATGCTTACTCGACGAGTGGCCTCAGTCGGCGGACGGCACCTTGGCGGCCGGAACCTCGAAGGGGATCGCGGGCACGGTGCCGAGCGGAACGCGCTGCGCGTTCTTGGCCTTGGGGTCCTTGGCGTTCGAGCGGTCGCCGAAGGCGGTGAGCAGCAGGTTGCCCTGCAGGCCGGCCGCATTCTTGGCCCGGTCGCAGGCGATGGTGACCGTGATGAGGTCGCCGGAGCGCGTGGGCGTGCCGCTGAGCGAAATCCCCTCGGGCGGATCGGTCAGCTCAAAGAGCACCTTGGCCGCGGTGCGTGCGGCGGGGGCGGCGACCTGCAGCCGGACGGTGCCGCCCGGGACGAGGCGAAGGGGGCCCTTGGTGACGACGCGGAACGGCGCGCCGCGGCCTGCGACATTGACCAGGAGCTGCTTCGAGGCGACGAGATGTTTGTAGAGGAAGGCCTGCATCATGTCCTCGGCCGGCACGGCGGCGTGGGCGACGGCCTTGCCGTCGATCATGGCCATGCCCGCGACCGAGAGGTCGAGCACCTCGTCGTTGGCGGCGAAGGGCGCGGTGACGGTGAGCTGGACCTTGTCCTGATTGGCGGGAATGCGCGCGCCGCTCAGGCCGAAGCCCCACGGGGCGTCGCGCAACTGGAGCACGATCTCGCCGGTGAACCCGTCGTGACGCAGGGCGTAGACGGTGACGGCGGTGCTGCCGCCGGCCCGGAGATTGACACTCGACGGCACGACGCGGAGCTCGAAGTCGGGCCGCGGCGCGCCGAGGTGGAGGCGGTAGCTGTAGTCGGGTCCGCCCTGATGCTGGGTATCGGCCAACGTCAGAAAGTAGGTGCCGTCGGCGGGAAGTTTGCAGGTCAGGCGGGAGTCGGCGTGGTGGGTGAGCAGCCCCGTGCCCTTGTCCTCGTTGTCGTCGTTGAACGCGAGCTGCCGGCCAGTGGCGTCGGTGAGCTTCAACACCGAATCGAGGGGAGTGCCGAGCCGGCGGGCGAAGACTTCGGCGACGATTTCGTCATCGGCCTTGGCGGCAAAGCGATACACGTCCTATGGGGAGGGTGACGGCCTGCGCCGTTTCGGGTGTGCCGTGGGCGGGCGCCTCCAGGCAGTCGGGCTGGCGATCGAGCGCGATGCGCACGGGATTCGAGGCCTGGGCGTTGCCACGCACGGAGACGAGGAACGTGCCGGGGGTCTTGTCCTTCGTATCCAGCGCGAGGCGGTTGGAGGGCAGATTCCAGCCGGTGAGTTCGAACGTGGCCGTCGCCCCGCACGTCGCCCCGAGCGGAAAGATGCCGGTGACGAACGGCAGTTCGCCGACGGCGACGCGATAGACGAAGTCTTCCCGGCCGCGGAAGATGGAGTCCTTGATCTCGATGACGTAGGTGCCGTCGGCCGGGATGTCGTAGCGGAGGACAGGATCGGGGTTGAAGCGGTAGTCGTCGGCGTAGGCGAGTTCGTGGCCCTGGGTGTCGAACAGCCCCAGCGTGGCCTGAAACCAGCCCGGCACGGCATCGGCGAGATACGGGATGAGCGAGCGGGCGCTGGCGATCATCACGATGCGCTGGCCCTTGGTGGCGGTGAAGCGGAAGCGATCAATTTCACCGGGGAGGATCTGTCCGTTCACGGTCGTCGGCAGGGTGATCTCCGTCGGTGGCTTCGTGCCGCGGGTGCGCGGGCCGGGCTCGCGATTGGGGCGCGGCGGATTGGCGGTCGCGATGCTCACCGGTTCGCTGACCTCGCGCAGTTGCCCGACGGAAAACACCATCGGATTGGAAAGGCCGGCGGGAGTGCGGAGGCGCAGCTCGCGGTCGCCGGGCGAGGTGTCGGGGGCGAGCGTGACCTCCAGCGTCACCGTCTCGGCGAGCACGGGACTCACCTGCCGGTTGCCGCGCGTGGCGAGCTGGGTGCGGATCTCGGAGGCACGTTTCTCATCCTCGGGGGTGAACGGCTTGGTCAGGTCGGTGCGGGCGGCGGCGCGTTTGGCCTGCAGGCGATCGGCCTCCTCGCGCAGATCGTTGATCTCCTTCTGCGTGAGCGGACGATCGTAGCCGGTGACTTTGGCCGTGATGCCATTGCCCGAAAAATGCGCGGCGGCGGTGGCGTTGAGATTTTGCCCCCCGACGGAGACCGTGAACGTGGTCCCCTGCTGGCCGCCGGCCGGGTAGGTGAACGCGAGATGAGGCGCGCCGCGATTGCCTCCGGGCTGGGCCTGAAGGGCCGGCGCAAACGTCAAGGCAACGGTGGCGGCGATCAGGAGGCACAGCCGCGGAGCGAGGTGCCTGAACAGCAGGCCGGGAGAATTTTCGAACGGGCTCATGGAGGCGCGGGGTTACATGATCTCCGAGATGCGCTGGTAGGGCCGGCCATTTTCGAGGGTAGCGGGCATGGCGCGGACATCGGCGCCCTCGGGGTGAGGAAGCTTCGCGTTGCCGTCGATGCCGAGGTTTTCGTACATGCTGGCGATCAGGTCGCTCGGCTGGACCGGACGCTCGGTGACCTCCTCGCCGCGCGCGTCGGTCTTGCCGACGACGTGGCCGCCCTTGAAGCCGCCGCCGGCGACGACCGCCGAGAAGGCCTTGCCCCAGTGGCCGCGACCGCCGTTCCATGGCGATTCCCACAGCACCTTGGGCGTGCGGCCGAACTCGCCGCCCGCGAGCACGATGGTGCTGTCGAGGAGCCCGCGCTCGGCCAGATCGGCGAGCAGGGTGGCGAGGCCGCGGTCGAACTCGGGGAGCTTGCGGCGCATGATCGGGAAGTGCTGCTTGTGGGTGTCCCAGCCCTTGTAGTTGATCGTCACATACGGCACGCCGCGCTCGACGAGCCGGCGGGCCATCAGGCACGACTGGCCGAAGGTGTTGCGCCCGTAGTTGTCGCGGATGGCGTCCTTTTCCTGGGCGAGATCGAAGACCTTGCCGGCGTCGCCGAGGATCATCTCGTAGGCGTCGGTCTCGCACTGGCCGAGGGCGGCGAGGCGCGGGTCGTTGTGGGGCATCGCATGCTCGAAGGTGTTGAGCTGGTGCAGGAACTCGCGTCGGGCGCGCTGGCGCTCGTCGGTGATGCCCTGGGCGACCACGCCCTCGACGACGAAGCGGTTGGCGCCCGGGTCGCCGCCAGTGGCGAACGGCTTGTAGCGTCCGCCGAGGAAACCGGCCTCGGAGAAACGGCCCTGCAACTCGGTCAGGACGATGTAGGGCGGGAGCAGGCCCTTGTAGCCGGCGTCGTAGCCCTTGAAGAGCGACACGACGGCGCCGGTGCCGGGGAAGACATCGCGCCCGCCGGACGCGCGGCCGGTCTGCACGGCGTACGACGCGGTCTCATGGCCGTTGATGCCGTGGGTCATGCTCCGGATGACCGAGTACTTGTCGGCCTGCTTGGCGAGGAGCGGAAGCAGTTCGCCGATCTGGATGCCGGCGACATTCGTCGGGATCGGAGTCTTCAGGGCACCGTAGTAGTCGTAGCCGGCGTCGGGCTTCGGATCGAAGGTGTCGAGGTGACAGGGGCCGCCCCAGAGCCAGATCTGGATGACGGATTTCGCCTTGGGTGTCCGCGGCGCCGCGGGTGCGGCCGGAGCGCCGAAGGCGCGGGAGCCGAGGGCGCCCGAGAGCGCGAGACCGGCGGTGCCGAGGAGGCCGCGGCGGATGGCTTCGCGGCGGGTAATCTGCGGACCGCCGAGGCCGAGGAGGCGGAGTTCGGCGCTGAGGTTCCAGAGACGGGGGTCGACGCTGTGGTGAAGATTCATGGTGGTGGGGTTTCGCGGAGCGGTTCAGTGGCGGTAGAGGAACTCGGCGCTGTTGATCAGCGCCCAAGCAAGGTCGATGACGGTGTTGCGGCCGTCCGGACCGCTGAGGGAATGCGCCGTGATGGTGGCGCGTTCCGCCGGCGTGGGGAGGCGGGAGAGAATCGTGAGATAGAGGTTGTCGATGACTTCGCGCGGGGCGGCGCGGGCGCGGATCAGGGACTGAAGCTTGGGCCCCTGCTCAATCTTGCGCTGCACGAGAGTCGAGTTGAGGAGCGTGAGGCGCTGGGACGCGGTGATGCGGTTGTTGCGCTCGGATTCCAGGCCGGTGTCGCGCGAGGGGCGGCCAAAATTTTCGAGGAAGGAACTCGTGATGCTGCCATCCGGCAGGGCGATCGAACGCTGGTCGTCCGGCACGAAGGTATAGGGCTCCGGGATGGCGCTGGAATAGCGCTCCGTGGTTCCGGTGATCTGGTTGAGCGCGTCGATGAGCACCTCGGCGTCGAGGCGGCGGGGGACGTAAAACGCGAAGTTGGCCTCGGCCTCGGGCTGCGTGCTGCGCGCGAGCGACGAGAGCTGGTAGGTCTGCGAGTTCAGGATCAGGCGCATGAGTTGCTTCACGTCGTAGTGGGCGGCGACGAACTCGCGCTCGAGCAGGGCGAGCAGGGCGGGGTTGGTGGGCGGGTTGTCGGCGCGGAAGTCGTCCGGCTCGTGAACGATGCCGCGGCCGAGCAACCACGACCAGACGCGGTTGGCCATGACGCGGGCGAACCACGGGTTTTTCGGATCGACCAGCCAGTTCGTGAACACCTCGCGCGCATCGCGGTCCGGCGAGAGGGTCGCCGGCGTGCCGTCGGGAAACGCCGCGGGCGGCGCGTCCTTCGCAGGCTGCGGCTTGTTGGGATCGAAGAACACGATCTCCTCCTTCCACTCGCCCGTGCCCTTGTAGGTGAGCTGGGTGAAAAAGGCGCCCATGCTAGCGAGGCGCGCCTCGGGCCATTTCTCGGCGCGCTCACCGAGGAAGGTGAGGGCGACGGTGCGCGCGATGGAGGCGGGTTCCTTGTTCTGGACGGCGCGGTAGAAGTTAACGGGGCCGACGCGGAAGTTGCTGCCGTTGGAGGTGAGCAGTTCGCGGGCGAACTGGTCGTAGGGGAGATTGGCGCGGAGGGAGGTGACGATCCAGTGGTGGTAGGCCTGGGCGGCGTTGGGCCAGAGATTGACGGGGAACTCGGCTTTCACGCGCAGGAGGTCGCTCCATTTCATCGCCCAGTAGTCGGCGTATTCGTCGCGATTGAGCAGTTGGTCAATCAGAGCGGCGCGCTTGGTGGGAGATTTGTCCTGGAGAAACTGGCGCACTTCGGCGGCGGTCGGAAGGGTGCCGATGACATCGAGGTAGACGCGCCGGACGAACACCGCATCAGTGCACCCATGCGCGGGCGGGACGCCGAGCGACTGGAGGCGGGTGAAGACGAGTTCGTCGATTTTACCCCGCGGCTTGGGCGCGGCGGCGGACTCATAGATACCAGAAAGCTTCGCGGCCGGGGCTGGCGCGGTGTCGGCAGCGATGCCCGGCTGGGCATATATTGCCGCAGCAGTAGAGATTGTTATAATATGACTTATTTTAGTCAAAAAATGCGCGAGCGGAACGCCGGCCGAGGGGGATTTGCCGAGGGAAATCATAGGGTGGTGCTGCAGGCGATGACGCGCGCAGCACCCGGACGCTACCACGGGAACCGGCAATGAACCTCCGCTTATGCACTATAGTTGGTTTTGTATTATGCCCTGTTTTTTTGCGCGCGCCCGGCGTCGACAGTAACTCGCCCGCCGGTCTCGCGTCTGCTGCCCCATGAACAATCCCCACCCCGATGAAACGCTGGCCCGGAGCAACGCCTCGATGTCCAAGCCGGAGCCCATGGTTCCGGCTTCCGGCAAGAAGACCGCGCCGGAATTTGTGCTGAATGAGACCATGCAAGTGGGCGAGCCGGTAACCGCGGTATTTGAGCGCCTGGCCGCGAACCTCGCCGCGCAGGAGGGCGAACTGCTGGGCGTCATGATCTTTGGGGCGCTGGCTTCGCGGGTCGAGATCGACCGCGCCATGCATTCGGCACTTGGCGAAACGCAGTGGCCGGTGACGTGGATCGAGGGTTTCAGCTGCGATGGCGCGCCGCTCGCGGGCTTGCAGGCCTTCGCGGTCAGCGGCCGACCGGTGACACGGGTGCGGCTCGGCAACCGGATCGTCGGGTCGGTCTACGAAGACGAGGGCGCTCGGCACTGTCTCCTCGGCGGACTCGGGCCAAGCGTACGGACGCTCGGGGCGGGCGCCCAGGTCCAGCAGACCTTTGGCAACCTGGAGTGGGCCCTCGATCAGGCGGGCTTCGAACTCGCCGATGTGGTGCGCACCTGGTTCTACAACGACGACATTCTGGCGTGGTACAATGAGTTTAACCGCGTGCGCTCGGCGCACTATTCCACGGTGAAGTTTCGCACGGGCTCGCTGCCGGCGAGCACGGGCATCG
>JAPLTR010000171.1 GCA_026398065.1 Verrucomicrobiota bacterium
GATCGCCACCAGGCCGGCGACGACGAGACCGCCCAAAAAAAGGATGTCGTCGCGCGTCTCGCTGGGCAGCTTAACAGCCTCATCGACGAGGTTTTTAGCCCCCGAGCGAACATACACGGCCTCGGCGCGTTGCCCGAGCTCGTCGAGGGTCGCGGTGAGGTTGCCCAGTCCGGCGCGGTAGGCGTAGCTCTGCGCGTCGACGATCGCTGTGTAGGCCTTCCAGGCGTAGGACGTGCTCTGCGCCTGGGTGGGCGCGGCGGCGGCGGCGGCCTGGTACTGGAGGCTGGTGTAGACAGACTGGGCGACGGGGTCGCCCGCGGCCCCGAGGCGCGGACTCAACGCGAGTTCCAGGCGCAAACGGTCGATGAGCTGCGGAGTGGACAGATGCCGCAACGGACGGCCGCGGATCGGCGCCGGCCGGCGTTGCACACCACAGCCACCACAACGACAACGAGGGCCACAGCTCATAGCCGGATCTCCCACACGAGCGACGCGGCGATGGTGAGCACGAACCGAGCGCCCTTTACGTTCGTTTCTTGCCCGATGGTGAGGGGCTGAGCGATGTTGATCGGCGCACCACTCGGCGACGGCGTCCGCCAAGAAAACTGGGGCGCGGTCAGCACCGTCGCTGTGAACACCCGGAACGCGCCGGGAGGCACTGCAAACTCTCCAGCGCTGTAGGCCTGGGCGTAGTAGACGGTCTCCTGGCGCGCGGGGTTGGGTGGTCCTTCGCCCACCGCTACAGAGAGCAGTGGTCCCGTGATCTCGCCGTAAAGGACTTTGAGCTGCCATCGGGCCCATTCGGCGCAGCTCAACTCGACGCAGGTATACGCCGGCAGCGAGAACACACGGCGATAAGTGAGGTTGTCGCCGAGGCCTTGGAGCTCCAACACCACTGCGGTCGTGGTGGCGCCGGTGAAGGTCGCCGGCGGCGTTTCCCAGCCGATGAAGAGCGTCTCCGGCTTCCAGTCCACATTGAAGCCGTCGCTCTCCCACTTCTGGCCGCGGTTGCCACCGCTCGGCGCAAGCTGGCCCTTTACCCTCATCCTCCGCCTCGCATCCCGCCGGTGACCGACGGGTCCAGAATGGTGCGGTTGTCAGCTCGATAGACCTGCGCGTGCCAGAGGCCAGGCCGAACCGGGCGGATGACCACACGCGCCGGGATGCCCTGGGCGAGCAGCTCGGCCGCGACGCCGGCGGCGAGGTCCTCGCAGTCTCCGCCTCCTCGGCGCCAGAGGTCACGCAGCGAAAGCCAGGCCTCGTCAGGGTCGTGGCGGATGTAGCGAAGACGCCTGGCCCGGAGCGCCCCGCTTATGCCGGGCACGCCCTGGCGAAGCTGCTCCAGGTTCTGCGCCACCAACCCCAAGAGCCCGGCCTGGGCCTCGGGGATGGAGGCGTAGTTGGACCTGGAGCGGAGCGGCATCAGCGAACCGGGGCCTCACGGCGGTAGTCGCGGATGATCTCGGCGGAGACCGCGGCGCGGACGCTGATCTGGTAGGCCTGATCGGCGTCAAATCCCAGCTGAAGACCGCCGACGAACTTCGCCCGGCCGTTGGCGTAGATGAGATCGTTGAAGCGGATTCCCTGGAATTCGCCACTGTTGTTGGTGCCGAAGGGGCCGTTGAGGTCGAGGACCTGGGTGTCGGGCACCAAGTCATAGCCGCCATCAACGTTCAACGACGTGAGCAGGACGTGAACCTGCGCCGAGTTGTCGTACAGCGCAGACAAGATCGGAGAGCTCGTGTTGATGCCGAGTGGCTTGATCATGACGTTCACCTTGAACTTGAGCACCTTCAAGTCCAGGTAGGTGTACTGCTTCGTGCTGCCCGACAAGACCTCGATGTCGCCGGCGACATCAGTCGACGCCACGGAGATCAGGGCTTGCTCCGTACCCGTCGCGTCAAACACGATCGGCAGGTCGATCGCGTAGCCAGGCTGCTGAGCGACGGGGACGACGCCCAGGCCGGAGCGGTTGGCGTAGTTGGGGAGCATGAGTCCGCCTCCGGTGACGAGCCCGCCTTGAGCTTGGCCCTGGCCCTGGCCTTGGTTGTTGGCGGCGCCACGCAACGAACGCAGCGCCTCCTTGATGCTCTTCTCCTTGTCCTTGGCCTCATCGAGCTTGGCCTCCCATTTGCGGCGGGCACGCTTCTGCCAGGGGCGCAGAT
>JAPLTR010000814.1 GCA_026398065.1 Verrucomicrobiota bacterium
GTCGTGCCGGCCCCCGTGCTGGAGTTTCTGGCCAGCGAAGCCGAGTTCGAACGCCGCCATGCCGCCGCCCTCCGGCAGTTGGACAACTACCGGGAGCCCCCGTACGAGGATTATCTGCGCAACCGCCAACCCGGGCAGGACTGGTCGGTGCAACCCACCCCGCCCGCCGGCGCCGAACCCATCCCGGCCGAACCCATCCCGTTCGATCCCGGTGCCGCCGCCCCCTCGTCGCCGGGAGCCACCACCGAGGCCGCAGCCCTCGCCGGAGAAATCCAACCAAATCCAAGTAAATCCAACCTGTCGTCGCCGGACGCCGATACGCCCCGCGATGAAGGGCACGGCCTGACCCCACCCGCCTCCCTACCCGCCCCGTCCGACTCCACCCCGGCGCCAGCCTCACCGCCCGACTCCCCGGCCGAGGCCGCGGCTTCCACGAGGGAAATCCAACCAAATCCAAGTAAATCCAACCTGCCCCCACTCGCACCCCTGCCCGCCCCGGCCGATCCTGCCGAGCCGACCTCGCGGCCCGCGTCGCCGCCGGACTCCGCCGCCGAAACCACGGCGTCCACGAGGGAAATCCAACCCAATCCAAGTAAATCCAACCAGGTCCAGACCCTCGAAGCGCTCCTCCGCCACTTCAGCCCGCCCGGCAGCATGGATGCGCCCAACCCCGCCGCCGCCCGGGAACGGGAAATCCCCCTCGAACCCGGCGAAGTCCGCGAAGTCGAGTACCGACAGTTCCGCCCCCTCAGCGAGCGGGTGCGCCGTTATGGCGGGCTGCTGTGATTCAGGACGATCCTTGTCGAACATGCACCACAGAGACACGGAGACACCGAGAACACCACCGACCGAGCCAGCGTCGGACAAAGGGACATGCGCCCCGGATGAAAGGTCTCTTTTCAACCCACTCAGCATGCTCACCTCTCCGTGCCTCCGTGTCTCTGTGGTTCAACCATACCTCCTTGTTCGCTGGTAGCCCGATCCGACCACACCGCTTCGAAAATGACGCAAAGGCCCGGTGAGCTGGCGCTGATCGGGATACAACCCTCCCGATGCCATCCCCGCCCATCCCAACCCGATTTCGCCGCTTTACCTCCGCGCGCTAAACGCGTGGCATCGCTCGCCATGAACCCCGCCCGTCGCCTCCTGCCCGCCCTCCTTGCGTGCGCTTCGGCGCTCGGCGGGCTCCTCCCCTCCGCCATGTCCGCTCCCACTTCGTCACACCTCATCTTCCTCGGCACCTACACCAAGAACGGCAGCCAGGGCATCTACACCGTGAAGCTCGACGGCACCACCGGCGCGCTCTCCGCGCCCGCGCTCGTCGCCGAGACGCCCGATCCCGCATGGATCACGTTCAACCCGAAAAAGGACCGCCTCTACGCCATCCACCCCTCGGCCGCGCAGGCGGTCGGCTACCGCGTCAAGGTCGCGGGCGGCGGCGCGCAACTCACGCCCGGCGGTCCCGTTCCCCCCCGCCCCACCGCCCCGCCCGGCCCGGCGCCCTCCCACCGCGCCGAAGCGTCGACCCCAAGCGCCAGGGCGAGCCCCACACCCACTCCGTGACCCTCTCGCCCGACAACCGCCACGTGATCGTGTGCGACCTCGGCCTCGACAAGATTTTCTCCTACGCCCTCGACACCCAGGCCGCGAAGCTCACCCCGGCCGCCGCGCCGTTCGTCGCGACCACGCCCGGCGCGGGTCCGCGGCATTTCAAGTTCGGGGCCGACGGACGTTTCGCCTACGCCATCACCGAGATGGGCGGGACGGTCGAGGCGTTCTCGTACACGGCGGCCACCGGCGCGCTCACGCCGCTGCAGGTCATCTCCAGCGTGCCGGCGGATTTCACGGGGTTGAAGTGGGGCGCGGAAGTCCGCGTGAGCCCGAACGGAAAATTCCTCTACGCGTCGAACCGCACGCACGACAGCCTCGCGGTCTTCGCGATCGACGCCACCACCGGCAAGCTCACGCTCAGGGAGATCGTACCCTCGGGCGGCAAGACCCCGCGCAACTTCGCCCTCTCGGCCGACGGCGCGTGGCTCGTGTGCGCGCATCAGGATTCGCCCACGCTCACGGTCTTCCGCGTCGATCCCGCCACCGGCCGCCTCACGGCCGTCCCGTCCTCCGGCGCCCCCGCGGTCGCGAGCGTGTGCGTGCTGTTCTATGACTAACCGCGACGCGCCCGACGTAGCACGGTCAACCTGACCGTGCTGGCTCGCCCCCACGCGACACTCCCGATCAGCACGGTCAGGTTGACCGTGCTACGACCAAACCCGCCGCTCCCTCTTTCTCACCCTCCCACTCACCCATAACCCCGCCTTCTGCCCCGGCTGCGCGCTTTCATCTGATCTAATTCACCGGTCGGGGTTTCCCGGCCTCCGTTGACTCCCGCCGCGACCCGGACGAGAGTGAGCGGCTCAGTCGTTCTTTTCGGTTTCACGCCTCCGTTAACCCAAACCCCCTCATGGTCAGCCCAAACACTCCCGAAACCCCGGGTGGCGCTTCCAGCTCGTCTGGCGCGCCCCGGTCCATCCACGACGTCGTCATCCGACTCGCGGGCAATTCGCAGGACGGCATCCAGTCCGTCGGCGGCTTTCTCGCCCGCCTCGCGGGCCGCAGCGACCAGGACGTCATGACCTACATGACGATCCCGTCCACCATCTCCGGCGGACCCTCGATCTTCCAGGTGCGCATGGGCACCGGCGACATCCTCTCGGCCGGCGACCGCGCCGACATGCTGGTGGCGTTCTACCAGCATAGTTACGAGGCCCACATCGGCTCCCTCCGCCCCGGCGGCATCCTCCTCTACGACTCCGACCACGTGAAGCCCGCCGAGGGCGACACCCGGTTCACCTCGATCGCCGTGCCGATCACCAGCGGCACCGTCGAGGCCGTCGGCGGCGCCGGCAAGGACAAGGGCAAGAACATCTACATCCTCGGCCTCATCGCCCGGGTCTTCGACCTCGATGTCCAGAAACTCTCCACCCTCATCAAGGAGCGGTTCGGCGGGAAGAACGAGGACGTCGTCCGCAACGCCATGCTGGCCTTCGACGCCGGTTACGCGTGGCCGCAGAACAACCTGCGCGACCTCTTCTACCGTTTCGAGGCGATCGACAGCGCCGTCGCCTCCACCGGCCGCCCGCAGGTCACGATGGATGGCAACCAGGCCATCGCCTACGGCCTGATCGCCGCGGGTGTCCGCCACGGCGCCGGTTACCCGATCACCCCGTGGTCCTCGATCATGGAGACCCTCCGCGCCGAGCTGCCGAAGTACGGCGGCATCTTCGTGCAGTGCGAGGACGAGATCGCGGCGATCTCCACCGCCATCGGCTTCTCGTACACGGGCCACCTCGCCATCACCGGCAGCTCGGGCCCCGGCCTGTCGCTGAAGATGGAGGCCCTCGGCTGGGCCACCATGGCCGAGATGCCCCTCGTCGTCGTCAACGTCCAGCGCGGCGGCCCCTCCACCGGCATGCCGACCAACGTCGAGCAGTCCGACCTGATGCAGGCGATCTACGGCAGCCACGGCGACGCCCCCCGCGTCGTCCTCTCGCCGAAGAACGTCGAGGACTGTTTCTACATCGCGATGGAGGCCGCCCGCATCGCGCGCACCTACTCGACGCCCGTGATCATCCTCACCGACATGGCGCTCTCGAGCCGCATCGAGGCGTTTGACGAGCCGGACTTCCCGAAGCTCATGGTCGATCCCAAGGCCGACCTCTCCGACCGCGGCGCCGATTTCAAACCCTACCCGCTCGACGCCATCACGCGCCACGCGCCCCCGGGCTCGAAGATCGGTTCCGGCAAATACCCGACCGTCACCGGCCTGGAGCACGACGAGCTGGGCCACCCGACCGGCAGCCCGAAACTGCACTCGCAGATGACGGCCAAGCGCCGCGAGAAGCTCAAGCAGCTCGGCGCCGCGCTGCCCGCGCCGGAGTTCAACGGCGACTCCGCCGGCGAGGTCCTCCTCGTCACCTGGGGCTCGACCTGGGGCCCCGCCCTCGAGGCGCTCAAGCGCATCAACCGCGCGGGCGTGAAGGCGGGCCACCTGCACCTGCGCCACATCCACCCGCTGCCCAACGGGCTCGAGGACGTGTTCAAGCGGTTCCACAAGATCGTCGTCATCGAGATCAACGACCAGGGCCTCTACGGCTATGGCCAGCTCGCGATGATGATGCGCGCCCGCTATGCGAACCCCGCCATCGTGAGCGTGACGAAGACCGACGGCCTGACCTACAAGGTCAGCGAGATCGTCGCCGGCGTCGCCCAGCACATCGAAAGCGCCGACCTGAACGCGACCCTCGGCGTCTCACACAACAGCGCCCTCGCGAAAAACTGAGCGGCCCTACCGCCCAAAAAACCGCGCCGCCCGCCCATCGAAAATCCCCCATCGAAAATCAGGTTCCGCCCTCAGCGGTCCGTCATTCGACATTAGTCATTCGTCATTAGTCATTCCCTCCCCATGTCTTCCCTTGCCACTCCCACCCTCCCGACCCCACCGCCCGCGCCGGGAGCGCCCCTGACCAAGAAACTCCTCACCGCCGATCACCCCACGTGGTGCCCCGGCTGCGGCGATTTCGCGGTGCTCGCGTCGTTCTACCGCGTCCTCGAAAAGCTCCAGTACCCGCACGAGAAGATCGTGACGTTTGCCGGCATCGGCTGCTCGTCGCGCTTCCCGTACTTCGTCAACACCCACGGCGGCCACTACATCCACGGCCGCGCCCTCCCGTTTGCCGCCGGCATCAGCCTCGGCAACGAGGACCTGCACGTCTTCGTCTTCGGCGGCGACGGCGACGGGTTCTCGATCGGCGGCAACCACCTCGTCCACACCGCGCGCAAGAACGTCAACCTCACCTACGTCATCATGGACAACTCCGTCTATGGCCTGACGAAGAAGCAAACGTCGCCGACGTCGCCCCTCGGGTTCAAGACGAAGACCGACCCGACCGGCGCGATCGACCAGCCGATCAACCCGATGCGCACGCTGATCAACTCGGGCGCGACCTTCGTCGCGCGCAGCCACGCGACGCAGGTCAACCACATGGTCGAGATGATGCTCCGCGCCGCGAAGCACCCCGGCTTCTCCGTGGTGGAAATCCTCAGCGAGTGCGTGGAGTTCTACGAGGGGGCGTTCGACTCGTCGATCCCCCGCAAGGGCGGCGTGTGGAACCTCATCCAGGAAAAGAAGCACGACGGCACGCCCGAGGACGCCGACCGCCACGACGTGACCGACGAGGTCGCGGCGTTCAAGCTCGCCGGGCAGGCCTGGCCGGGCTCCTTCGGCGTCTTCTACGAGAACAACGTCCGCAAGACCAAGAACGCCCTCGAGGCCGACCTGATCGCCAAGGCCCGCGAGCGCACGAAGGGCGCGGGCGACCTGCAGCTCCTGCAGGCGACGTTTGCGAAGATGCGGTGATCCGGGGCCGCGGGCCCGTCGCCGCGAGCGGGAGCGGGTGGTCCGCCCGCCACCCGCTCCCGCCCACGGCGAGGCCTGCGGTCACCGCCTCCGTTCCTTGACAGCAAAAAGAGCCGGCCCCGGGGGCCGGCTCTTTTGTATCTAAAATTTAACTACACGAAACCCTTCAGGTTCCGGACCCAAGGATCGAGGTGCGGGAAGGACGGACCCTGTAGGGCGTCTGTCTTGCAGACGCCTGCGTTCGAACGCCCCGAAGGCGTCCGCAAGCCGGACGCCCTACAAGGCGAGCCCAACGGCGTCCGCCAGCCGGACGCCCGGCGAGGCCCGCGCCCTTACTTCGCGAACAGCTCCTTGAAGCTCTCGGCGGTCTGCTTGGGGTCGTCCTTGATCTTGACCCACCAGCGGCCGTCCTTCTTCGCCAGCGGCTCGACGTCGGTGTCGCCCGCGCCGCGGACGGTGATCTGGAAATGGACCTCGGCGGTGTCGGGGGTGAGCGAGCGGACGAAGATGATGCTGACGCTCGCTTCCTTGAGCGCCTCGAACAGTTCGGGGCTGCCCGTCGCGACGACGCGGTTGAGGCCGGCGAAGACCTCCGGGGCGGACATGGTTTCGCGGGACTTGCCCACGGTCTTGCCGAAGAAGGCGCCGAGGACCTCCTGGGCCTCCTTGGACTTGCTGTTCTGGCCGGCGAGCATCACGGGGAGCACGGCGGCCCGGGTGGCCTCGAGGTCGCTGGGCAGGATCTCGGCGGCGGCCTTCACAAACTCCTTCTTCGAGTAGAGGGCCCAGTATTTCTGGAACGCGTCCTCGATGGGTTTGGTGTCGGCGGCGTGGGCGACCACTGCGACGGCAAGAAAGGCGAGGACGGAGAGGAACTTCTTCATGGGTTTCGGTGAAAACCAAGACTTGAGGCAGAGTCTCCGCCGCGAGGCGATGACGTTTTTTTCCGCCCGAAACCCCCTCGCCTTCCCCGGCGGCATCGGTTGGAGTGCCGACCGCGCTGTCCAGCGTCCCAACTCGCCTGCCATGAAACGTGTTACCCTCCTCGCCCTGCTGCTCTGCGTGCCCGCCTTCGCCACCACCGACCCGACCGAGCTCAAGGACGTGCTCGAGCGCGCCAAGCGCTTCGACCAGGCCGTCGCCCACCGCAAAGAACCGGACGTCCAAGAGTTCCTCCACGCGGACTACACCTACGTCGAGCCGGTCCAGCAGGTCCCGCCCCTGCTCCCCGCTCCGGGCACCACGACTCCCGCCACCACGCCCGGTGCACGCCTCAAACGCGAGGCCGGCCAGATCGTCGGAGAGCCCGTCGTGCGGATCGTCGGCGACACCGCGATCGTCACCGGCCACTACCGCGTGGTGGAGCGCCCCGTCCAACGCGCTGACCCCGGGTCCAAGCCCCGCGGCCCCCAGAGCACCGCGGCGCCCGCGCCCCGCCTCGAGTCGTACGGCCAGTTCACCGAGACGTGGGTGAGAGCGGACCGCCGCTGGTTGCTGCTGGCCGAGCACCGCTCCCTCCACGACACGATGACCTGGGCTTCGTCACCGCCGAAGGTATCGCCTCCGCCCTCGGCACCGCGCACCGAGACCACCGCCTCCGCCAGCCCGGTCGACGCGCCCCCGTTGACCGCCACGGCCCCGGCCGGCGATCCGCAACCCGCCGTCGACCCCAAGCAGAGGAAAGCGGAGCGGGCCGCCCTGGCGGCGCACCGGGGCTTCCTCCCGCCCACGCTGACCGACCTCTTCCGTTCCTACGAGCCCACCCACCTCGGCTACACGGTCGACCAGGGCAACGACTCGTTCATGGATTTCACCTTCTCGGCGATGTTCCCCCTGTGGGCGAACGACGACTATCCCCCGCCGGTCCGCCGGCTGAAGGCGCCGGGCTTCCTCCGCCGCCCGAACTACACCGGGCCCAACCTCTACGGTGCCGCCACCATCCGCGCCGGGCAGTACATCGGCACCCGCCCCTCCTCGCCGGTCGTCGGCAAGCGCTTCAATCCGCTCTTCGCCCTCCGCTTCTGGGAGCTCGACGGACGGGAGCTCGCGTCGGAGGACAACTTCTTCGAGTTCGTCTACGCCCACGAGTCCGACGGCCAGTTCATCGCGAGCAAGGGCCGGCTCATCGACCAGGAAACCGTCTACCGGAACCAGCGGCTCGATGCGACCAAGCCCGCCGAGGCCAGCCTGGCCACGGACACGGCGGCCCGCGCCGCCCGCGACAACATCAGCCGGGGCTGGGACTATATCGGCTTCCAGTTTTCGCGCGACTGGGACCGGAAGGCGCCGTCGTTTCTCCCGTGGCTGCATGGCCGCGATGTTACCATCGCGTTCAACGCCAAGCTCAACTACTACCTGCCGTGGGGCTTCATGCAGAAGCATGCCGAGGAGTTCAACCCGAGCTGGGAGACCGCCATCGGCGGCACGGGGCCCGACCCCGAGGGCAAGGCCCGGAAGTACGTCGACGGCCTGTCCTTCGGCTACACGCTCACCGTCAACCCCGAGGGCCCCTCCGGCTCCGGCCACGGCACGGTCCGCCGGTACTCGCTCACCTGGACGACCGGCTACCGTGACCCGGCGCGGTTCAACACGCTGAAGGCCGAGTTCAGCTTCGCGTTCTTCCACCGCCTGCCCATCACCCTGTGGTACCGCTACGGCTACAACAGCGACTTCATCGACTACTATCACAAGGACCACAGCTACGGCCTCTCGCTGACGTACTGGAATTTCTAGTACGACCGCAGCGCCGGCTCACAGCTTCCGCACGACGCCCACGTCGCCCGTCATGCGCCGCAGC
Source organism: Verrucomicrobiota bacterium (assembly GCA_026398065.1). Taxonomy (GTDB): domain Bacteria; phylum Verrucomicrobiota; class Verrucomicrobiia; order Opitutales; family Opitutaceae; genus GAS368. The sequence continues at coordinate 8,214 of JAPLTR010000814.1, forward strand.
AGCTGCTGGATGAGCCGCAGGTTCTCCACGCCGCCCTGCACGCGGAAGGGCACCGTCCCGCGCTCCGGCACGTACACGCAGTAGCGACCGCCGAACACAAACACCGCCGCCGCGTTCTCCCGCGCCGCCTCACCCGTGCCCTGCGCAAACACGACCACGTTCACCGGCCGCCGTCGCGCAAGCCGC
>JAPLTR010000222.1 GCA_026398065.1 Verrucomicrobiota bacterium
CGCTGCTCCAGCAGCAGGGCAAAGGTCATGTCGCCGATCGCGAAGCCCACGGCCGGCAGCGCCGGGCCGCCGAGCTTCTGTACGAGATCGTCGTAGCGCCCGCCGCCCGCCAGCGCGCGCAGCTCGCCCTTCCGGTCAAACGCCTCGAACACGAAGCCCGTGTAGTACGCGAGCCCGCGCACCACGCCGAGATCCACCTCGATGAAGCGCCCGAGGCCCATCGCGTCGAGGTTGCCGAGGAGCTTCTTCCAGTCGGCGAGGCGCGCCGCCAGCTTCTCCCCGCCGATGGTGCCCAGCGTCTGCTCCAGCGCGGCCAGCGACTTGATCTGAAGGAACGCGAGCACCTTCGCCTTCAGGCCGTCGTCGAGCGGCCCGAACTGTTCCGTGTAGCCCTTGAAGGCGTCGTCTCCATATTTCTCATACCGGTCCACCGCGCCCAGCACGCCGCGGATGCGCGCCTCGTCGAGGCCCAGCGCCTCGAGGTAGTAGAACCACAGGTTGCGGTCGCTCAGCCGCACGTAGAAGTCCTGCTCGGTCAGGCCGAACGACGCGAGGCACTGCACCAGCAGCGCGATCAGCTCCGTCTCGGCCTCGGGACCGGGCTCGCCGAAGATGTCGGCATTGAACTGGAAGAAGCACCGCCCGCGCCCCTTCTGCATCCGCTCGTACCGGTAAAACTCCGCGATGCTGAACCACTTGATCGGCCGCTTCAGCGCGCTCGCCTTGGCGCCGACGAGGCGGCACACCGTGGGCGTCATCTCCGGGCGCAGCGCGACCTCGCGGCCGCCCTTGTCCGTGAAGCTGAACAACTGCGCCTCGATCTCGTCGCCCGACTTGGCCTTGTACAGGTCCAGCGGCTCCAGCACCGGCGCGTCGTACTCCGCGAAGCCGAACGTGTTGGCCGTCTGCCGCCACAGGCGGAAGATATGGTTCCGGCGCGAAAAATCTTCCGGATAGAACTCGCGAAATCCTGGGAGCGTTTGGAACGTGGCCATGGGCCGCACAACTTGCGAGCCGGCCCACCGCAGGGCGAATCAAAAGTTTCGCCCCGCAGGCGCGGCATCCGGGTACGGAAACCGCGCGCGATTCCTCGTCGGAAAAGCGACCGCACCCGCCGTCGGCGCAGGGTCCGCGCCGACCGGGTTCGTTAGACCGCCGGGGTCTGCAACTTGGCCAGGTCGAGCTTCTTGAGCTGCTGCTTGAGGATCTTGCCCGACTTGAACTTCACCACCGCGCGCTGCGGGATGACGACTTCAGCCTCGGGCTTATTCGGGTTGCGGCCGATGCGCTGTTTGCGCACCTGCACTTCGAGCACGCCAAAGTTGCGCAACTCGACGTTGCGCCCGTTGGCCAGTGCCTTTTGGACGATATCGAGCGTCTGTTGCACGGTATCGACGATCTGTTTTTGCGGGAAGCCAGACTTCTTGTAAATCTCCAGCACGATCTCGCGTTTGGTCAGGTTGGACATTGGGGATCCTTTCACTGAGGCTTTGTTAAACTGAAGCAACTGAAACTATTTGCACCTTTCGCATTCCGTCAATGTTTATGACCAGTTCGTTCCACACCTTTTTGTAAATATTTCCTAGGGATTTTCCTTCATGCCAGACCCTGTCGCAGTCAACTCCATGTTCGGGCGCATCGCTCGCCGCTATGACCTTGCCAACCGCCTGCTCAGTGGCGGCATGGACGTCTGGTGGCGCCGGCGCCTCGTGGGCGATGTCCGCCGGGGCGAGCCCCAGGCCGTCCTCGACCTTGCGACCGGCAGCGGTGACGTCGCCTTCGCTCTCGCCCGCCGCCTACCCCCCCCCCCCCCCCGCA